>JAGOBQ010000300.1 GCA_017999215.1 Thermoanaerobaculia bacterium | reverse complement strand
CGCGTCCCGGCGCCGTCATCACGGAGGAGATCCCCGCCGACGAGACGGGCGTCTTCCCGATCTTCCACTGCTCCCAGGAGATCCCGTGCAACCCCTGCACGTCGATCTGCCCGAAGGGGGCGATCAAGATCGAGGGCGACGACATCCTGGGCCTGCCGACGTTCGACGAGAGCGCCTGCATCGCCTGCGAGCAGTGCGTCGCGATCTGCCCCGGCCTCGCGGTGACGCTCGTCGACTACCGGAAGAAGGACGCCGAGGGGCTCCTCGTCTCGATCCCGTACGAGTTCCCGAAGGCGAAGATCAAGGAAGGCGACATGGTGACCGTCCTCGACACGCTCGGCGCCGTCCTCGGGCACGTGCCGGTCGTGAAGGTCCGCGCGCCGAAGTTCGCGGACCACGCCCTCCTCGTGAAGGTGAAGGCGCCCTCCGAAATCGCGAAGCGAATTGCAGGGATTCAGGTTCAGGAGCCGTGGGTCTCGGCGGCGATGGAGGAGAACGTCGAGCGGATCGGCGACGACGACGTCGTCTGCCGCTGCGAGCGGGTCACCGCCGGCCAGATCCGCGGCCTCATCCGCGAGGGGGTGCGGGACCTCAACCACCTGAAGGCGCTCACGCGTGCCGGGATGGGCGCCTGCGGCGGGAAGACCTGCCCCACGCTCATCGCGCGGATCTTCCGCGAGGAGGGGGTGCCGCTCGCGCAGGTGACGCCGCTGACGCAGCGGCCCGTCTTCATGGAGGTGCCGCTCGGCGCCTTCGCGGGGGTCGTGACGGGCGAGGGCCCGACGAAGGACGCGGTGCCGACGGCCGTCGGCGCGCTCGTGGGAGGCGTCTGATGGCCTCCTCCGTGTACGACGTCGTCGTCGTCGGCGCCGGGAGCGTCGGCATGCCCACCGCGATGGAGCTCGCCGCGAAGGGGATGAAGGTCCTCTGCCTCGACCAGTTCGCTTCCGCCGGGCAGGGGAGCAACAAGGCGGCCATCGGGGGCCTCCGCGCCACGCACTCCTCCCCGGCGAAGATCCGGCTCTGCCTCGACTCGTTGAAGACCTTCTCCACCTGGAAGGAGACGCACGGCTTCGACATCGAGTGGCGGCAGGGCGGCTACATGTTCGTCGCCTACCGCCCCGAGGAGGCGAGGACGCTGAAGGAGCTCCTCGTCGTCCAGAAGAAGGCGGGCCTCAACATCGACTGGTACGAGAAGGACGACCTGCTGAAGCTCGCGCCGGGCCTCGACGCGAACGGGCTCCTCGGCGGGACGTTCTCACCGGAGGACGGCTCGGCCTCGCCGATGCTCTCCTCCGCGGCGTTCCACCGCCGGGCCGTCGCGCTCGGCGTCGAGTGCCGGTTCAACGAGCGGGTCACCGCGATCATGCGTCGGAAGGGGGCCGTCGTCGGCGTCCGCACCGACAAGGGGGGCTACGCCACGGGGTGCGTCGTCAATGCCGCGGGGGCCTGGGCGCGGAGCCTCGCGCACCTCGGCGGTCAGGACGTTCCCGTGAACCCCGACTGCCACGAGGCGGGGATCACGGAGCCGGCCCGGCGGTTCCTCGAGCCGATGGTCGTCGACATCCGGCGGACGCCGGGCGCGGCGAACTACTACTTCTACCAGGCGCACTCGGGGCAGGTCCTCTTCTGCGTCACGCCCGACCCGCCGCTGATCGGGACGGACCGGCGCGAGACGTCGGAGTTCCTGCCGCTCATCGCGCGCCGGATGGTCGGCCTGATGCCGAAGCTCGCGAACCTGAAGGTGAGGCGGACGTGGCGCGGCCTCTACCCGATGACGCCCGATGGCTCGCCCGTCGTCGGGAAGAGCGCAGCGCTGCGCGGCTACGTCGACGCCGTCGGGATGTGCGGTCAGGGCTACATGCTCGGCCCGGGCGTCGGCGCGCTCGTCGCTCGGATGGTGACGGAGACGACGACGGAGGAGGACGCCGCGGTCCTCCACGAGCTGCGGCCGGAGAGAGAGTTCGCGGGGACGGAGAAGCTGAAGTAGGGGCGGGCGGAGGGGGTGCGGCGCCGGCCACACGCTCGCACGCGGGCCATGGCCGAGCCCTTCACCCTCCGCGTTCGTGCCCTTGCCGAAGCGCTCGCCGTTACCTCCCTGTCAATACTCAGCGGTCTGCGAGCAGACGTCGTCGGCAGCGGACGCCCTCGAGTCGCTCGGTCTGGTCCTGGCTGAGGATCGAACGGAAGAGTCGGCATGTCGCGATCCCGGCGCTTGACGATGTCGGGGGGGGGGGGTAGCCTCCCCGTGCCTGATTTCGATTTCAAGGAGTGGTAGTCCGGTCTCTCTTGGCGTTTCCGTGAACTTGCCTGTTTCGAACGGATTTCCAGATTCGAGGAAGGAGATCTCATGAGGCGATCGCTAGTTTTCAAGTACGCCGCCGGTCTCTCGATTCTTCTTGCTGCACTGCTTCTTTGTCAGCCTGCTGCAGCAGCGCCAGTGTTCAACCAGGATCCGGGAGGTGGCGGAGGAGGAGGTGGCCTCTGCTGGACCGGCAGCTGCGTATTCTGCGGTCAGGATTGCCACGATCTGTTTGGAGACATCTGCTGGGATACCTGTGAGTACATCGAGATGAATGGCAACTGCGCCTGCTACTTCGAGAACGGATGTCAGGTCACGGGCACTTGCACGTACGTGCCGTGACGAGCCGCCTGGCACTTCTCGTCTTCGGCGCGCTCCTGGGCACGCCGGCTGTCGCAGTCGGTGCCGATCTTCAGGTGGTCGTGCGAGGTGACGGAGCCTTCGAGGCGAAGGGAAAGGTGACCGCGCTCGCTGCAGACGGTCGGGTAGCCCCCGTCGAAGTCGAGTTCGCGTGTCGGGCGGGCTCAATCTGCTCGGTGAATCTCCCTCTCGGTGCCGATCGCGAGTGGCATCTCTCAGCGGCCGCGAAGGGCTTCTGGGTGACGCCATCGGCGGCGCCTGCCGGGGGGACCATCGAGCTCTGGCCCGCGGGAACGGTCAACGCCACCCTCCGAGCCGAGGGCGGAGTTCCCGGTGAGATCACGGTGAGGTTCTCCCCTTCTCCGGGAGCGAAGGTGAGGAACGGTTTCCCCGTAGAGGGGACGGTCGTCTGCCCGGTCGTCGAGGGCGGCGTACGCTGCCAGATGCCGGCGGGCGTCCTCGACCTGCGGCTTCGGGCGAAAGGACACGTCAGCGTGTACAGGTGGGCACAGCGGGTGTCGGACGGAGGCGTGATCGACCTGGGACAGCTCGAGCTGAGGAAGGGGGCCTCTCTGGTCGGAGCCGTGACCTCGCCCGAGCGGGATGCTCCAAAGCCCGGCGCTTGTGTCGTCCGTCTGGAGCCCAGGTCGGGCGGAAAGCCGTACGCGACGGGCGACCTGCCTCGCACGACGGTGAACGCCCGAGGTGTCTTCCATCTCGAGGTCGTTCCCCCGGGGACCTTTGACCTCGTAGCCGAGCAGGAAGGCTTCGCCGTAGCCCGACGGAGTGTGACGATCGTCGAGGGGATGGAGGCGAACCTCAATGAGCCGCTCGTCCTTCGTCGCCCGGCACGGCTCGAGATGGCGCTCACGCCGCCCACGGATCCATTCGGAAAGCCGTGGATGGTCGAGCTCTTCGAGAGGAAGAACGACAGGCTCGATATGAGCGGCGGGGCGCCCGCCTCGCTCGCGGGATTCTGGGCCCGGGACAACCTCGGATCCGGAGGGCGGTTTAGCGTCCGGGTTCGGACGAGCGCGAACGACATCTGGTGGTCCGATGCCGAGGCGGTCGAGATCGTCGGTCCCGTCGCGAGGCGGCAGATCGACCTGGGGTACGAAGAGGTGAGCGGGTCTGTTCGTCTCGGTCACCTCCCCCTCGCGGCGCGGCTCACCTTCGCCGAGCGGGCTGGCAACCTCGCCGTGACGCTTCGGTCCGATTCTGAGGGCCTGCTCGTTGGAGCCCTTCCGCGTCTCGGCGTCTTTAACGTCGACGTGGAGAGCGAGTCCCCGTCGGTGCACCGCAAGGTGGACGTGGAGGTGCGCCGAAGGGTGGAAGGCCGAGCGGAAGTGGAGATCGTTCTGGAGGATCGTGCACTCATCGGTGAGATCGTCGACGAGACCGGCCGGCGTCTCGAACGAGCGATCCTGACGGTGACCTCGATGGCCAGGTCCGCTAGGGAAACCGTGCAGGAGCGCGTCGAGGGAGGCGCGTTCCGGCTGACGGGCTTCGAGTCGGGTGGGTATCGGGTTCGGGCCGAGGGCCAGGGCCGCATCAGCGAGCCGATGAAGGTGGAGATCGCCGAGGACGGTTCCTCCCCGTTCATCACGATCGTGGCGAAACCCAAGACGACAATTCGGCTCCAGGTCCTGACCGAATCGGGAGCACCGGTGGCTGGAGCCGCCGTAAACGCGATCAACCCGGGACTCTTCCCAGGGGTCAGCTCGATCCGCCTCGCTTCCGACGCGGAAGGCCGCGTGACCTACTTCGTGCACCCCTCGGCGTCTCATCAGTGCTTCGTCGTGAGCAGTCCGGGCCTCGCGAGACTCTTCTTCGCCGCTTCACCGAAAGAGGAGGAGCAGGCGGTTGTCCTACCCGCGGCCGGTGGCACGCTGGTTGTGAGGCCTGGTGAGCTAAAGGAGGGCGAAGTCCGCCTCCTCTGGAAGGACGCGTGCTACCTCTCCATCGGATTGCTCAATGGTCTCACCCGAGGCGATGGAACGAAGTTCACCGGTCTCGGCGCCGGAACGTATCGACTCTGCCGGCATACAGTCGGCTCCGGGAGGCCGGGGGAGGGCGTGTGCTCCTCCGGCTACCTCGACCGCTACGGGTTCCTGGAGCTCGCATTGCCGGCCTCGCGCTGAAGAGAGGCCACTCGAGGCTCGAGAGGGAACTTTGCGGGAACGGAGAAGCCGAAGTGGTACGGAGCGTGCGCGAGCGAACGGCGAATACCGGGTGCCGAGGGAGCGACCCGAACGGGTCGCTCCCTCGGAATCGCTCCCTCTCGCCGATAATCGGCCCGTGAACGCGTCCGTGGTCGAGCGGTTTCCGCTCAGCGAGAGCGAGATCGATGCCTTCTGCCGGAGGCACCATATCCGCTCGCTGGCCTTGTTCGGCTCGGTGCTCCGGGAGGACTTCGGACCGGAAAGCGATGTCGACGTCCTCGTGGAGTTCGAGGAGGGGCGAGTCCCCGGATTCGACTTCGTCCGGATCCAGGACGAGCTCTCCCGGCTCCTGGGAGGACGGAGGGTGGGCCTCGTGACGCCCCGGGCGCTCAGCCCATTCCTGAGGGAGAGGGTCCTTCGATCCGCCGTCAGCCGCTATGCGGGATGACGACCTCGACTATCTCGGGGTGGACGACCGAATCGTCCGCGCCTTCGCGCTCCGGGACCTGCCTGCGCTGATCGAGGCGCCCCGCAGAATCCTCGGTGCGTGACGGCGCGGTCCGTCCCGCCGCGCCCCTCGACCTCGTCGTCTACTTCTTCCCCGCCGCCGGCCGCGCGCGCGGTGCCGCCGGCTTCGGCGCCGCGGGCGACGCGGCGGCCGACGAGGCCGCCGCGAGGTCGAGACGCCAGACGCCGTTCCCTTCGAAGCCGACGAGAAGGCTGGCCGGCGACTCGAGGGCGAGGGCGACGACGTCAGGGTGCGGGGGCTCGCCGCCGATCCGCGTCCAGGTCTTGCCGCCGTCCTTCGATCGGAGGACTCCCTCCTTCCAGGCCCCGGCGTAGAGGGTGCCGGAGGCCGGGTCGAGGAGGATCCGCCTCACGTTCCACTTCTC
>JAGOBQ010000299.1 GCA_017999215.1 Thermoanaerobaculia bacterium | reverse complement strand
AATCACACGTGCTCGAGACGATCCCCCGCCGATCCACGGCGCGTCCGTCCGTCCCACGTTCCGGATGCCGCGGCGCGACCTTCGCGCTCGCAATCGCCGCCGTCCTTGCCGGACCGGCGGCGGGGCAGATGATCACGGAGGTCGTCTTCGACCACGCGGGGACGGACACGCACGAGTTCATCGAGGTCTACGCGAGCCCCGGGGCGTCCCTCGCGTCGTACACGCTCGTCGAGCTGGACGGCGCCGCCGGCGGCGATCCGGGGAAGGTCCTCCACGTCTTTACGCCGACGACCGCGAATGACGCCGGGTTCTGGTCGACGGGGTATCTGACGTCGACGCTCGAGCGGCCGGCGTTCACGGTTCTCCTCGTCTCGGGATTCACGGGCGCGGTCGGGCAGGACCTCGATCTCGGGGACGACGGCGTCCTCGACGCGACCCCGTGGGGCTCCGTCCTCGACGGCGTCGCGTTCTCCGACGGAAGCGCGGGGGCTCGGACCTACGCCGCTCCTGCCCTCGGGCCGGGCTTCGACGGGGGCGCGACGGCGCCGGGCGGAGCCTCCCGCTTCCCCTACTGGCGGGACACGAACGGGACGACGGACTGGAAGCGGAACGACTTCGACGGGGACGGGCTGCCGGGATTCACCGGATCGCTCGCTCCGGGCGAGGCCCGGAACACCCCGGGCTCGGTGACGCGCGTGAGCATCGCGGACTACTGGGCCGCGGTCGACCCGAGCACCCCGTCCGCGCTCCGGACGACGGTCCACGCGGCGATCGAGAACCACGTCCGCTTCCCGTACTCCGCAGGGACGACCGACACGCGCGACATCCTGAACCTCGCGGACGAGGACCCCGTCGATCCGACGAGGATCCTCGACGTCTACCGGAACGCCTCGTACGTGAAGACCCCGGGCGGCGACGACGAGTACAACAAGGAGCACTCCTGGCCGAAGTCGTACGGGTTCCCGGACGAGAGCGCGGTCCCGCACTCGGACTGCCACCACCTCTTCGCGTCGGACACCGACTACAACGGCAACCGCGGCAACAAGCCCTTCGACACGTGCAGCTCGGGCTGCACCGAGAACGCGACGCTCGCGAACCACGGCTTCGGCGGGGGGAGCGGCACGTATCCGGGGAACTCGAACTGGACGAGCTCGAGCGTCTACGAGGTCTGGAATCACCGTCGCGGCGACATCGCCCGGGCGCAGCTCTACATGGACGTCCGCTACGAGGGCGGCACGCACGCCGTGACGGGGGCCTCCGAGCCGGATCTCGTCCTGACCGACAACATGTCGCTCGTCGTGATGACCTCCTCGAGCCCGGCGTACATGGGCAAGCTCTCGACGCTCCTCCAGTGGCACCTCGAGGACCCCGTCGACGACGACGAGCGGATGCGGAACGACGTCGTCGAGAGCTTCCAGGGGAACCGGAACCCGTTCGTCGACCACCCGGAGTGGGTGGATTGCGTCTTCTCGGCGACCTGCGGAGGTAACCCGGCGCTCCTCTTCTCCGGCCTGACGACGGCGACCGACCCGCTCCTCTGCTCCGTCTCGGGGGTCGACCTCTCGTGGAACGTCCCGTCGGCCTGGAACGACGACTGCACCTCCGGCTGCGACCGCGGGTTCCGGGTCCTCCGGGACGGCGTGGCGGTCTCCACGGGCGGCTGCGCCGGCCCCCTCTCCGCGACCGCGACGTCGTGCAGCGACGCGACCGGCGTCCCCGGCACGACCTACGCCTACGCCGTCGAGGCGTTCAACCACGAGGGCGAGACGAGCACGGGCAACGGGCCGAAGTCCGCCGCCGACCGGACCGACGACGGGCTCATGCCCGTCTTCGCGAGCGGCCCGTCGGTCTCGTCGGCCACGCCGACGGCGTTCACGGTGGTCTGGACGACGGACGAGCCTTCGGACAGCCGCCTCGAGTTCGGCCTCACGGCCGGCTACGGCGCCACGGCGTACGACGCGACGCCCGTCACGGCGCACTCCGTCACGGTGACCGGTCTTTCGCCCTCGACGGAGTACCACTTCCGCATCGGCTCGACGGACGCCTGCGGCAACGGGCCGGCGTTGTCCTCGGACGCCACGGTGACGACGGCGGCCGTGGCCACGACGCTCGACGTCGGCGGCTGGCAGCTCGTCCAGGCGAACTCGGCCCAGACCTACACGCTGCCCGCGGGGACGACCGTCCCGGCGGGAGGCTACGTCGTGATCGGTCGAAACGCCGACAAGGCGGCTTTCGAGACGTTCTGGGGCGTCACGCTCGGCCCCGACGTCGTCTACCTGAACGCGCAGAATACGAACGGTAACATCGCGCCGACGATCAACGGCTCCGAGACGTACACGCTGAAGAACGCCTCGGGCACGGTCATCGACGGCCCGACGATCGCGATGGCGTCCGGCGCGGGGCAAAGCCTTCGCCGGAACGACCCGTGCCTCGCGGCCGGAACGGCGGCGAGCTGGACGGTCGGCGCCTCCGCCACCGCCACGCCAGGCACGGGCGCCGGGGCGGGTTGCGGCACCGGTCTCGTCATCAACGAGTTCAGCGACGCGAGCAACTTCATCCACGAGTTCATCGAGCTCCACTGGGACTCCGCCGCCCCGGAACCCGCGCCGACCGCCACGACGGGCATGGCGAGCGGCGTGACGACGGCCGGCGCGACGCTCCACGGGACGGTGAACCCGAACGGAGTCGCGACGACCGTTTCGTTCGAATGGGGGACGACGACGTCGTACGGATAGACGACGCCGGGACAGGCCATCGGCGCCGGGACGACTGCGCAGGCCGTCTCCGCGGCCCTGACGGACCTCGTGCCCTGCACGACGTACCACTACCGGGTGACGGCCACGAGCGCGGCCGGAACGACGAACGGCGCGGACGCCACGTTCCAGACGACCTGCGCGGGCGGGCGCTTCTACCCGCTCGCGCCGTGCCGTGTCCTCGACACGCGCGAGGACGGCCCGGCGATGACGGACGGCGTGCCGAGGGAGGTCGCGTTCCACGGCGCGTGCAACGTGCCGGCGGCCGCCCGGGCCCTCGCCGCGAACGTCACCGTGACGCAGCCGACGCTCCCGGGGCACGTCTCCGTCTTCCCGGCGGACGCGGCCTCGACGGGGACGAGCGTCGTCCACTTCGTCGCCGGCACGACGCGGGCGTCGAACGTGATCATCAAGCTCGCGGACGACGGCACGGGCCGGGCGCGGCTGGAGGCGACGGTTCCGGTCGGCGGGACGGTCCACGTCATCGTCGACGTCAGCGGCTACTTCGACTGACCCGCGGTCCCGGCCCTTCGGAGACCGCAGCCCGCAGAGCGACGGCCGACCCGGGGAGCCGGGCCGGCCGCCGCACCCGGATTGCTAGTATCGGCGCCGCATGAGCGTGCTCGGATGGCTCCCGCGGAAGCTCGGTCGGATCGTCGCCGACCAGGTCCACGATCGGCTCGCGCCGGTCCTGCGCGACGCGGACGGCCGTTTCGCGGCGCTGGCGCTGAAGTCAGGACCGCAGCCGGCCATGGCGAAGTGCGGGACGACGATCTCCTTCGACTACCCGACCTCGGCGGCCAACCGGCCCCGGTGGACGGCGGAAGCGGGGAGCCACCCCGGCGTTCGGCGGCTGATCGAGCGCGACGAGCCGGTCTGGACCGAGACCGTTCGCCGGATCTCCGAACGGGGAGAGGAGCTCGTCCGACGCCACGGCGGGAGCGGGATCCCGGAGACGGCGGACGAAGCCGATCCGCGCCCGCGCTGGCGGAACGCGATGATGGCCGGGCTCGACGGCGTGGCGTTCGCAGCCTTCCTCGGGCCGGAGGCGCGGCAGGTCCTCGAGATCGGCTCGGGCAACTCCACGAAGTTCCTCCGGCATCTCATCGGGGCTCTCGAGCTGAAGACGCGAATCGTCTCGGTCGATCCCTTTCCCCGCGCCGAGTGCGACGCGCTCTGCGACACGGTGATTCGGGAGCCGCTCGAGACGGTCGACCTCGCCCTCTTCGACGGCCTTCGCCCGGGAGACGTCGTCTTCTTCGACGGGAGCCATCGCTGCTTCATGAACAGCGACGTGACGGCGTTCTTCCTCGACGTCCTGGCGCGGGTCCCGACCGGCGTGGCGATCGGAATCCACGACATCTTCCTTCCCGACGACTACCCGGAGGAGTGGGCCGAGCGCTACTACAGCGAGCAGTACGTCCTCGCCGCCTGGCTCCTCGGGGCGGAGGGCCGGTACCGGGTGACGCTCCCCGCCTACTGGGTCTCGCGGAACCGCGAGCGGCTCGGCCTCGACGCGATCGCCGATGCGTACGGCTGCCCGCGCGACCGGTTCGACGGCTGCGCCTTCTGGATCGAGAAGATCGGCTGAGGCGCCCTCAGCCGCGGACCATCGAGAGGAGCTCCCCGACGAGCTTCTCGATTCCGGCCGAAACCTCGGAGATCGGGCTGTCGAGCATGTAGGCGGGGGTCGTGACGAGGCGCCGTTCGGCGTCGACGACGGCGCCGCCGCCCCCGCAGGAGACGTGCTCGCCCCCCATCTTCCCGATCGCCGCGGCCGTCCCCGCGTCGGTTCCGATCGTCAGCTTCGGCTTCTCGGCGCCGAGGAGCTTCGCGAGGATCACGGGCGCGATGCAGACGGCGCCGACCGGCTTGCCGGCGGCGTGGACGGCCCGGACGACGCGGGCGACGTCGGGATGGACCTCGCAGTCGGCGCCGCGGAACGCGAAGTCGCAGAGGTTCTTCGCCGCCCCGAAGCCTCCGGGCAGGACGAGGGCGTCGAGCGGGGCCGGGTCGAAGCCGGCGAGGCTCTTCACCTTGCCGCGCGCGATGCGGGCCGCCTCGACGAGGACGTTGCGGCTCTCGCCCTCCGCCGGCTGGCCGGTCAGGTGGTTCACGACGTGCCTCTGCGCGGCGTCGGGCGCGAGGCAGACCGCCTCGGCGCCGGCGCGGTCGAGCGCGAGGAGCGTCAGGACCGACTCGTGGACCTCGGCGCCGTCGTAGACGCCGCAGCCCGAGAGGACGACACCGACTTTCGGCTTCATGGTTCACCTCCGTGCGGAGAGGAATCGTATCGGCCGCGGCGCGGAGAGGGAACCACTCCGGTCGTCAGGAGGCGCGCGGGGCCGGAGGACGCTCCCGGAGCGTGAGGGCGACGCGGCGCCGGATCCGGAAGAGGGCCGCGAACGCCTCGAGGCCTCCTCCGAGGCCGACGCGGGTGTCGGGCGAGTTGAACCAGAGGACCGGCACCTCCGCGATCGGGTATCCGAGCCGGCGCGCGAGGAGGAGCGCCTCGACGTCGAACGCGAAGCGGTCGACCGTGGCGCGGCTGAAGATCTCCCGTGCGGCGTCGGCGCGGAAGAGCTTGAAGCCGCACTGGGTGTCGCGGATTCCCGAGACGGCGAGCAGGCGGACGAGAAGGTTGAAGAGCTTCCCGCTCGCGACGCGGAAGAGGGACTGCCTCTGCTTGACGAGCGTTTCGTCGACGGCGCGGGAGCCGATCGCCACGGCGGTCCCTGCGGCGAGGAGCTTGTCGACCTCCTCGATCGGGGTCGAGAGGTCGGCGTCCGTGACGAGGACCTGCTCCCCGGCGGCGGCGAGGACCCCCTCGCGGACCGCCGCACCTTTCCCGCGGTTCCGGGGCAGGCGGAGGACGCGGAAGTCGAGCCCGAGCCCGGCCGCGGTCTTCTCGGCGACCGCGGCGGTCCGGTCCGAGGAGCCGTCGTCGACGACGGCTCCTCGGACCGGACCCTGG
>JAGOBQ010000298.1 GCA_017999215.1 Thermoanaerobaculia bacterium | reverse complement strand
GCCCCCGGCGCTCCGGCGCCGGGGGCCGAGAGGATTTCCGGGAGCGGGAGCTAGAACGAGATCTGGGCCGCGACGACGGCCTGGAGGTACTTCTCGTCGAGGACGCCGCCCACCGAGCGGCCGTCGTCCTCGATCGACTCGACGTTCAGCTTCAGGTTCGCGTTGTTCCCCTTGATGAAGTAGTGAAAGCCCCCGGTGAGGATCCTGAGCTTGTTGTCCGTCGCGGAGTCCTCGTCCCGGTCGAGCTCCTCGTACCGGGCGGCGAGCTGGTACTTCTTCGCGAACGTGTAGAGGACGGTGCCGTACCAGCCGTTCCGCTTCAGCTTCGTCACGACGCCGCCCGAGGCCTGCTCGTCACGCCCCTCGGCGTACTCGAAGCGGAAACCGAGAGGGAGCTCCTCGGTTCCTTCCCAGCGGACGTGCGCCGCGTACCGCTCGCGGCCGAGGTAGGCGGCCCCCTCGCCGGCGCTGTAGCCGCCCGAGGCGCCGACGACGAGCCCCTTCGTCGGCTTCACGTCGAGGCGCGCGTTGAAGTTGAGGGCGTCGTTGTTGTCGTTGTTGTTGAGCGTCGTCCCCTGGGTCACCGACACGCCGGTCGTCACCATGGGGCTCCAGTCGGCCTTCCAGAAGAGGCCGAGCTCGCGCTTGTCGGAGAACTGGCGGGCGACGAGAGAGCGCTCGGCGAAGTCGAGGGCCGAGGAGGAACGGTTCCCTTCCTCCATGAGCCAGACCTTCTTCTGGCCCAGCTGGAAGTCGTGGCCCTTGAGGCCGGCGAACGTGATCGCGAAGTCCTGGAGGATCTTGCCGTCGGCTCCGGCGGTGACGCTCGGGCTCTTCGTCGGGTCGATCATGACCTCGAAACCCCACTCCGGGGTCACCTTGCCCGAGAGCTTGATCTCGGCGCGGCGCAGGCGGAAGGTGTTCACGCCGGTGGAGTTGCCGAGCTGGCTCGAGCCGCTCCCGGTCGCCGAGTCATCCATCACGTACCAGCCCTGGAGGAGGCCGCCGAACTTCAGCTCGCCGTCCCCGATCTTGAGGGTCGTGGGCGGGACCGGCTTCGGGGGTTTGGGCGCAGAGTAGGGACGGACCTCCGGCTCCCTGCCGTGCTTGAAGACGTAGAGGTCGAGGGCCGCCTCGTTGTCGAAGACGACGGTCTCGCCGTTCGGGCCGAAGCCGATCTTCGAGATCGACTTGCCGAGCTCGCCGGAGCTCTGCCAGGCCGCGAACTCGTTCGGGTCGTTGAAGACGTAGATCCGGCCGTCCTTGACGACCTCCTTGTACCAGAGGAGGTTCACCTGGGCCTGCGCGGCGCCGGCGAGCATGAGAAGGCCCGCCAGGGCGATTCCGTGGACGCGTCGAAGCATGGGGCTCATTCCGTCTCTCCTTTCAGATCCGACCGGGAAGGGCGATGTCTCGGAGGGCCGCCGGAGGGGCCGCGCCTGCGGAAACCGTCCGGGCCGGGCGGAGTCTCCGAAGCGAGCGGGTGGGTCGGGTTGAGGCGGTATGAAGGATTTGTAAGGAGAAGCGACGCCGGCGAGGGCGCTTCACATGGATTTAACCCGGGCATAACAACGTCCCGGCCGCCCTCGGGAAGACTCCCCGTCGGTTCGGAATCCCGAAGGAGGATGCAGATGAAGAAGACCGCCACCCTCGCCGCCGCCGCGCTGCTCGCCGGCACGGCCGCCGCGCAGACGATCCAGGTCGACCCGGCCATCAAGCCCTACAAGGCCGTTTCCGGGGTCTCGGGGAACGTCAGCTCGATCGGCTCCGATTCGCTGAACAACCTGATGACGCTCTGGGCCGAGAAATTCAACAGGATGTACCCGAACGTGAAGATCCAGATCGAGGGGAAGGGCTCCTCGACGGCTCCGCCTGCGCTCATCTCAGCCACGGCCCAGCTCGGGCCGATGTCGCGCGCAATGAAGGGGAGCGAGATCGACGAGTTCGAGAAGAAGTTCGGCTACAAGCCGACGCAGGTCCGCGTCGCCGTGGACGCGCTCGCCGTCTTCGTCAACAAGGACAATCCCATCGCCTGCATGACGATGCCGCAGGTCGACGCCGCCTTCTCGAAGTCCCGGCGGGCCGGCTACAAGGAGAACGTCAAGACGTGGGGCCAGCTCGGCCTGACGGGCGACTGGGCGAACCGTCCGGTCAGCCTCTTCGGACGAAACTCGGCCTCGGGCACCTACGGCTTCTTCAAGGAGCACGTCCTGAAGAACGGCGACTACAAGGACGAGGTGAAGGAGCAGCCCGGCTCGGCCTCCGTCGTCCAGGGGGTCACCGTCGACCGGTTCGCCATGGGGTACTCCGGCATCGGCTACGCGACGGCGGGCGTCCGGGCGCTCCCGCTCGCGGCGAAGCCGGGCGACAAGTGCCACCCGGCCACCCCCGAGGAGGCCTACTCCGGCAACTACCCGCTCGCGCGCTTCCTCTACGTTTACGTGAACAAGGCCCCCGGCAAGCCGCTCGACCCGATCGTCGGGGAGTTCCTCAAGCTCGTCCTCTCGCGGGACGGCCAGGAGGTCGTCGTCAAGGACGGCTACTTCCCGCTCCCGGCGAAGATCGAGCAGGAAGAGCTCGCAAAGCTCCTCAAGTAAGAGCGGAGGCCCCGACGTGTCCGTCACGATCGAGAGCGGCGCCAAGGACGGCCCCCACGCGCCCGCGAGGGCGACGGGGACGTCCCGCCCGCTCGGGAGGCGCCTCCTCGCGGATCGCTTCGCCGCCCGGTTCGTCACGCTCTCGGGCGTGGCGATCATCGCGGCGATCCTCGCGATCCTCTTCGTGATCGTGGCGGTCGTCTGGCCCCTCTTCGTTCCCCCTTCCGCGGACGCGGTCCCGGCCGCGAGCCTCCCGGCCGGGGCCGTACCGCTCGCCCTCTCCGTCGACGAGTACCGCGAGGAGGCGTTCGTCGCGACGCAGGCGGGTCTCGTCGGGCTTCCGGTCGCCGGAGGAGAGCTCTTCACGCGGGAGCTCCCGGCTCTCGGCGACGGGACGGTCGTGAAGGCCGGCGCGCCGGAGCCGGAGCTGATCGTCCTCGGCCTCTCGGACGGGCGCCTCTATCCCGTGGAGGTCTCGACGGAGGTCGCGTACGAGGACGGCAAGCGGCGCGTGACGCCGGTCGTCCGCCCCGGGGAGCCGGTGACGGTGAACGCGGGCGGAATGCCCGTCGCGGTCTTCAAGTACGTTCGAGGGCCCGACGGCCCGATCGCGCTCGCGGCGACGGGGCCGCGGGAGATCACTCTCGTCCGGGTGACCGAGAGGACGAGCCTGATGGGCGAGACGACGCGCGAGACCCGCTCGGTCGTCCTCCCGATCGAGGCCCGCGGAGAGATCCGGACGCTCGCGCTCGACGTGCGGGGCCAGGACGTCTTCGCCGGCACGTCGGCCGGGGAGATCGTCCGGCTCGACCTGAGGGACGAGCAGAGCCCGAAGCAGGAGGAGACCGTTCCGGCCTCGAGCGGAGGCCGCGAGGTGACGGTCCTCGGATTCCTGAACGGTGACCGGACGCTCGTCTCGGGGGACGCCGCGGGCCGGGTCGCCTCCTGGCAGGTCGTCCCCTCCGAGAGCGGGGACACGCGCCGGCTGATGCGGATCCACGACTTCCGGAGCCACGGCGCGGCCGTGACCGCCTTCTCCCCGTCACGGAGGGACAAGGGCTTCGTCACCGCCGACGCCGCGGGCTCTCTCGCGGTCCACTACGCCACGACCGGCAAGACGCTCCTCGCGCTCTCCGCCGGGACCGCGCCGCTCGCCGCCGTCGCCTTCGCGCCGAAGGCGGACGGAGTCCTCGCGGTGGCGGAGGACGGACGGCTCCACCACTTCGAGCTGAGGAACCCGCATCCCGAGGTGACCTGGCGCTCGCTCTTCGGGAAGGTCTGGTACGAGGGCTACGGCCGGCCCGACTACGTCTGGCAGTCGACGGGCGGCACGGACGACTTCGAGGCGAAGTTCAGCCTGACGCCGCTCATCTACGGCACGCTGAAGGGGACCTTCTACGCCCTCGTCCTCGCGATCCCGCTCGCGCTCGCGGCGGCGCTCTACACCGCGCAGTTCATGCACCCGAGCCTCCGGTCGGTCGTGAAGCCGGTCGTCGAGGTGATGGCCGCCCTCCCGAGCGTCGTCCTCGGCTTCATCGCCGGCCTCTGGCTCGCGCCGATGGTCGAGAGGATCGTCCCCGGGCTCCTCGTCATGCCCGTCGTCATCGCGGCGTTCGCCGCGCTGGGGGCGGTCGTCTGGGGGAAGCTGCCGGTGCGGCTCCGGGCACGAATTCCGGCGGGATGGGAGGCGCTCCTCCTGCTGCCGCTCGTCGTGGCGGGCGGCGCGGCCTCCCTCTGGGTCGGCGCGGGCTTCGAGCGGTACCTCCTCGGGGCCGACTACCGGCACTTCCTCCTCGAGGTGCTCGGGCTGACGTACGACCAGCGCAACTCGCTCGTCGTGGGCCTCGCGATGGGCTTCGCGGTCATCCCGATCATCTTCACCGTCGCGGAGGACTCCATCTCGGCCGTGCCGCCGGGGCTGAGCGCCGGCTCCCTCGCGCTCGGGGCGACGCGCTGGCAGACGGCCCTCCGGACGGTCCTGCCGACGGCCTCGCCCGGGATCTTCTCCGCGATCATGATCGGGTTCGGGCGCGCCGTCGGCGAGACGATGATCGTCCTGATGGCGACGGGGAACACGCCCGTCATGGACCTGTCGATCTTCAACGGCTTCCGAGCGCTCTCGGCGAACATCGCCGTCGAGCTGCCGGAAGCCCCCGAGGGGGGGACGCTCTTCCGGGTCCTCTTCGTCGCGGCCCTCCTCCTCTTCGTGATGACCTTCGTCGTCAACACGGTGGCCGAGCTCGTGAGGCTCCGGCTCCGGAAGAAGTACAGGACCTTCGAATGAGCGCGTCCCGGGAACGACCGTCCCTCGCGCGGAAGAGCGGCGCCTTCCGGAGCGGGGAGCCCTTCATCTGGGTGACCGGAAGCGGCCTCGCCGTCGCCGTCCTGATGGTGTTCGGGCTGCTCTGGCTCGTCCTCGCGAATGGCCTCGGCTTCTTCTGGCCGGCCGACGTCCACCTCTTCACGCTCGAGGACGGGCACGCCCTTGCCGGGCGCGTGGCGGCCCGGGAGAGGATCCCGGACCCGGACGCGGCCCCCGGGACGGCGGACCGCTGGCGAATAAAGGTCAAGCAGGGGAACCGCGACCTGACCGGCGAGGACTTCGTCTGGGTCGACGAGTCGGCCATCCGGTCGCGAACGACGCCCGCCGACCTCGTCGTTCTCGAGCGGCGGGAGTGGGGCGACTTCTACGGCTGGGTGAAGGAGGTCCGGGACGGCGAGGCGCTCCTCGCCTCGGGGCGCGAGGCCTCGTGGCGGAAGGTGGCCGAGCTCCTGCCGCGGGCGCGCGAGGTCCACGAGGAGGCGCTCCGGCTCGAGAGGGGCCCCATCGGGGCCGTGAACTTCGAGAAGGAGAAGCTCCGCCTCGCGCGGAAGAAGCTCGACCTCGAAGGGGCGGCGAGCGGGCAGAAGAGGGAGGCCCTCGAGACGGAGGAGCGGGCGCTCCAGGCCGAGTACGAGCGGCTCTTCGCCGAGCTGCAGGCCGTCCGGGCCCGGGTGAAGGCCGTCCTCGTCCTCGAGACGGCGGGAGGCCTGACGAAGGAGCTCCCGCTCTCGCAGGTCGTCCGGGCCGACCGCGTGAACGGGTTGGGGCGTTTCGCGAAGGCGGGGCGCTACGCCGCGAACGTCTGGGCGTTCGTGACGGAGGACCCCCGCG
>JAGOBQ010000297.1 GCA_017999215.1 Thermoanaerobaculia bacterium | reverse complement strand
GGCGTGCCAGCAGTACCAGGGGGCGTCGGGGCGGAGGGCGTGCTCGACGGCGACGGAGATGAAGCCGTCGTAGAGGCCGTCGCCTTGCTCGGAGCGGTCGAAGTCGCGGTAGGTGTTCGACCAGTCCTTGTTGAGGCTCTCGCGGTTCTTCGAGACCTTCGTGCCGGGGTGGTTCGTGCCGGTGTAGTCGACGAGGTAGGGCGGATCGGTTGCGAAGAGGACGGCGCGCTGTCCGTTCATCAAGCGCACGACGTCGGCGGCGCTGGTGGAGTCGCCGCAGAGAAGACGGTGGTCACCGAGGAGCCAGAGCTGGCCGAGCTCGGTGCCCCAGGACTTCCGGAGCTCGTCGGCGCGACCGACCTGGGGCTCGGCGTCGACGTCGGACTCGGGGCCGGAGAGGTCGATACCTGCGCCCTTGGCGAGCTTGGCGAGCATCGTCTTGACGGCTTCCGAGTCGGTCTCGACGTTGCGGAGGATCTCGGCGAGGCGTTCGTCGTCAGCGCCGGCCATGGCGCTGAGAGGGTCGAGGGAGGCGAGGAGCTTGGCGGCCTCCTTCTCGTCGACGTCGAGGACGAGGACGGGGACCTCTGTGTCGGGAGTGGTCTCGGCCCGGAGGTGCCCGTCGATGAGCATCAGGCCGGCCGGCGTCTCGCGCGCGAGGAGGGCCCCGGCGTAGCCGATCTCCGAGAGGAGGCCCTGGAGGGCTTCACGCTGGGACTTGGGGTGGGTCCGCCAGTTGCGCGGGTCGGGAAGGAGGTCCCGGGCCGGGACACGGCGGAGCTCGACGATGCGGTCGCGGATCTTCACTTCTTGACCTCCAGAAAGGCCGGGGGGTGGCACCTGACGCAGACGGGTTCCCCGAGAGGCACGGGGAAGAACTCACGTCCACCACAGCAGAAGCACAGATGGGCGGGGGTTGGGGGAGGGCCGTCCCGGAAGGGCCCGTCACCAGTGTCACCGCTGTCACCAGCGGCCCCCCATATATCCCCTGTTACTACTACTCCCTCCTCTATTCCCCCCGTCTCACGTAATTCCCCCTCTACTGGTGAAACTGGTTGCAGTGGTGGCGGGGCCGATGAAGAGCGGAGTTGATCGTCACCACCATCCTCGAAGTCGAGTGGTGACGACGAAGGGACTGGTGACGGAGGGAAGTAGCGCCAGGTCTGGTACCCGCCCTCGCGGCGCTGTCGCCGTGTCCACCCGAGGTGCTTGAGGCAGCGGGCAATGCGGTTCTGCTCAGCTTGTCCCTGCTTCGGGATCTCGACCCCGAGGTCCTCAAGCACCTCACCGACGGAGACCGACTCCTTCTGCGACACGGACTGAGCGACGAGGGGTTCCCAGACGTCAACGAGGTAGCGCTGCTCCTGCTCGGCCTGGGCCTGCTGGATCAGCGTCCGGCCCTCGAGCCACCAGGGATCGCCCTTCAGAAAGCGCACGACGGCCTCGGCCCAGAGCTGGTCTCGATCCCGCCTGAGCGCCGGGATATCGACGAGCCCGTTCGCTGTCACGGCCTTGCACCGGACCGGCCAGAAGCGCCGGTTGCCGGTCTCGTCCTTGAGATAGTCCTGGTGGTTGACGGTGCCCGCGAAGACGCACTGCCGCTCGTACCGGACCGCGTGCTTCCCATACGGTGGGCGGTATCGGTCGAAGGACTTCGAGATGAACGCCTTCGTGCGCGAGATCTCGGATCGTCCGAGGGCGTCGAGCTCAGCGAGCTCGATGATCCAGACGCCGTGGAGCTGGGCGGCAGCGTCCTTGGAGCCGAGTGCATCCAGCTCGTCGGTGAACCACTCGCCGCCCAGCGTCCTCAATGCCGTGCTCTTCCCGATGGCCTGGGCGCCTTCGAGGACGAGGACGTGGTCGGCCTTCGCACCCGGCTGGAAGACCCGCGCAACACCGGAGATGAGCCAGCGGGCGCCGATCGCTCGCACGTAGAGCGAGTCGCTTGCCCCGAGGTACGCACTGAGCCACTCGTCCAGCCGCGGGCGCCCATCCCACGTCAGACCGGAGAGGTAGTCGCGCACGGGATGGAACGGATGCTCGTGGGCGACGGTGGCGACGGCCTGGCGGGCGATCTCGGAGTTGACGAGGAGGCCCAGCTCAGACTGCATCCACGCGGCCGTCTGGATGTCGTCCTCGTCCCCCCACTCTCGCGGCGCGACATGGGGCTCGCCTGACTCGTACGGAGGGCGCTGGCGGAGGACGACTCTCTGGCCGAACTCGTCCCAGCCGACGCAGTCCTTCCACGAAGAGTGTCGACGGAGCACGAGGAGCGCGTTGGCGACGACGGCCTTCGGCTTCCTCTCCCCGTCCTTGTCGACGCCGCAGATGAGCTGGTCGTACAAGTCCTCGCGTTCAGGGTCTGGCGCAGGGCGCCTCGACCCGAGGGTCTCCTTCGTCAGCGAGATCGCCTTCGCGACCGTCTCCTGGCCGTAGGTACGTCCGTCGCCGAAATGCCGTTCGTCCCACTTCGGACGGAAGAGACCGGAATCGCGGAAGAGAGCGTCGACACGAGCGGCGTCCTTCTTGGTCCAGAACGCGAGCATCGAACAGAGGGCCAAGTCCGCCTCGCTCTGGCTGCCGTACTCCCCTTCCCACTTGCCGGCGAAGAGGCGAGCGAAGCGGGCGCCGTTCTTGGCCCGGGAGGCGCGGGCGATGATGTCGGAGGGGGCCTTGCCGGTGAGCTGAGACTCGCGCGGGGCCTTCTCGCTGCGAAGCGGGAAGTGCCTCCGGAGGAGGGCGTCGATCTCGGCCTGACGATCGGGAATCACCGCGCCGCCCTCCTGGCAGGGAGGCGGTGCCCGGTCATCGTGAAGTACCGGGCACGGTCATAGACCTCGATGAAGGCAGACTTCTTCCCCCCGAGGTCGCCCATCGAGGCGCGGACGATCACGTGGACAC
Source organism: Thermoanaerobaculia bacterium (assembly GCA_017999215.1). Lineage (GTDB taxonomy): Bacteria > Acidobacteriota > Thermoanaerobaculia > UBA5066 > UBA5066 > UBA5066. Next base: position 2,853 of record JAGOBQ010000297.1, on the reverse strand, counting down.
CGGTCCCCGTGACGCTCAACTCCGCGTAGCTGTCGAGAGCGACGAGGACGTCCAGCGCCTCGTCGGAGATCGTTCCCGTCTCTGGGTTGCGGCACTTGTCGAGGTCGACGCCGCAGAAGGGATCGCTGGCGGTGAAGACGAAGCCGATCCCGTCGACCTCGTCCTGTTCCAGGCGCGAGACGACATCGGCGAACGCGCCCCAGGTCTTCGGATCGGTCGCCGAGGCGTTCCGGGCTGCGCTGGCGCAGACGGGGACCTTTGTCCAGTAGCGGCGAACGGCATTCCAAGTCCAGCGCCACCTGATCCATTGCGGGAGCGCGGTGAGGACGAGGGGGAAGTCGTCCGGGCGGGGGACCAGCGTCGGGGGCTTCCGCGAGGGGTCCTTCTTGGGGTCGATGGGAGGCGGCGACGGAGCGATCGGGATCTCGGTCATGCGGCACCCCCGGCCCTGGAAGCGACGAGTGCAGCGACAACCACCGCGGCGATGAGGAGAAGCCAGCGGCGCCGGGTCGCGCCTGGATCTCGTTCGTCCTGGCTCCGAGGACCGACGACAACGCTCATGGATGTCCTCCATCGCGGACCGTCTAGTCGACCGTCTCGGTGACGGATTCCCCCCGGCGTGCTCGCTGCCAGTCGGCGAGGACCTCGAAGAAGGCCAGCAGGTTCTGCTCAGCCCCTTCGTCCCCAGCCGTCAGCCCAAGCGCCACCGAGAGACTGCGCGACGCTGGCCGCTGCCTGCGGTGCGTTCCGGGTCGGTCGAGGTTCGTGTCCACGCCCTTCTTCGGTAATCGACAACCGGGATCACGAACGTCATCGACGAGCGCAGACGCAGTACCGGCCTAAACGGCTCTACCCGAATCGAATAGAGGCACGGGGAGGCGAGGCTGGGAATCGGCCGAGGGCGGAGCGGCGCGGTTATCGACTACCGCTGCCGGGCATCACCGAGAGTGAACCAGGGCTTCCAGCGCTTGGCGTAGAGAGACTCATCCGGGCCAGTACGGTCTCCCCGCGGGATGTCGACCAGATCGAATGGCTCGCCCACTACGCCGAGGGCCGTGAGCCCCTTGTTGAGTTCGAGCATCCCCTGGTCGTCGTAGCTTCGATCGATTGTCGAGCCCTTCGCGAGAGCCTCGAGGGCCTCTCCGGCTCGCGTCGCCTTCCCATCTCGGCCAGAAAACTCAAGCTGTTCCCGGTCAACGGAGAAGCTCTTGTCCTTCACGAGAATCTGGAGGCGGTTCCGGTGCTCGATCCAGATCGAGACGTCGCGCCAGGTCGCACCGCGGGGGATCCGCAAGGGCTTAACGGGCCCCTCCTCGTGCACCAGGAACGCCGCGCGGTATTCCTTTTCTTCGTACCTAATCGGGTCGCCATCGATCGGCAGCAGGGCCTTCAACGCCCTCCTCAGCTTCGAGACCCGCAGCTTCTGCGCCCTCGCGATCTCCGATGGCGCGACGCCTCCGTTACCCGCGAGGTCGCGCAGCAGACTCCAGCTGTCGTTCGGCTTCTTCTGCCTTCGGTCCTCGAAGCCGGCCTCCTTGAAGCCGAGCGTCCGGTCGACCTCCAGATCTCCCCGCGACCACACCTCGACGCGGAATCGTTCCTGAGCCACAGCCAGCGTGACGTCCTCCCACGTCGCGCCGCTCGGCACCGCGAGTCGCTCGCCAGCCACATGCGTCCTGAGTGGCTGCAACTCCACGAATGCGTCCTTCCGGATCCTGAGCCTCCCGCCTTCGAGACCGACGACAGCAGCAACGGCGAAGATGATCGGGGCGCCGTCGGTCCGCGGTGGCTCAGCGGGCGTCTGAATGGTGAGCAGGACGGACGGCGTTCGTCCTAACTCGACGGACGCACGGTCAAGTGTCGCGGCAGAGCCCTCGCGACGGAGTCCGCGCGCGACGAGAACTGTCCGCCGACTGACCCCGAGGTTGATGCTGCCGAGATCCCATAGGCGGCCGGCGAGCATCGCCCTCGCCTTTCCACCGAGTTCCTCGGCGAGGCGTGCCACGAGCGCGTCCGGGTTCGTCCGCCACTGCCTCACGCGCGAGGGGTCAATCTCGATCCGGCCCTCGGTCGCGCACGTTCCATAGAGACCATCCCCGACACGGACGACCTCTGTCGCGTGCTGGTCGTCGCACGCATCGCACAGAACCTGTCCCGCTTCAACCGTTGGCACGAGCACGCCCATCGCTTCGAAGGCGGCCAAGACGGAGGAGTGCCAGCGGGAAGCCGCCTCCGCCGAAACGATGACGTTCTCCTCGTCGAGGACGGCGAGCAGCGCCTCAGGAATCTCGGCTGCCACTCACGCCCCAGTCGCGAAGATAACGGTGCGCGATCTCCTGGATCCCGTCGGGGAGGTTCCGAAGGTTGCAGTGATGGGGAGCTGTAACCATGAAACTGTAGCGCTCCGCTCGTCGCGGCTCCCCCGCCGCGATCATGACCAGCTGGATCTCTGCTTGGGTCAGTTCGTACCTGGGATCGGTGGCTGAATGCCGCAGCTCCGAGTCCATCAGGTCGTAGATGTCCCCTTCCAGCCCGATCGCCGGAACCTCGAATGTGATCCGGCGCGACCAGTCGCTCACTCGGACGAAGCGAAGCTTCCGGACCCGCGCATAGGCGACCCCGTCCCCATGCCGGACGCGAAGCGTCGTCGATCGATCGCGCAAGATGTCGATGCCGTACGTCGGCTCCTGCGGCTGCAGCAATACCTCAGGTCCGAAGACGACCTCGGTGAAGAGCCTCGCCGCCGAGGTCTTGAGCTTCTTATCACCGCGGGCAAAGACTTCCACGGTTCCCTCGCCTGGGTCATAGACGTAGACGAGCTCGAAGGTGGGCCTGGCCGGCTGACGACGGAGG
>JAGOBQ010000296.1 GCA_017999215.1 Thermoanaerobaculia bacterium | reverse complement strand
ATGCCTGTAGAGGGACCTCTGCTCATCTGGGGAAACCGTCATCGCGTCGGGCGGACGCCCAACTCTCGATTATCGCCACCGCTTTCGCAATGCGTCAAACTCGCGACCGATGCCCCGCCGCCCCCCGAAGACCTCCTCCCTGGGCCGGCTCCTCGAGCTGGGCGGACTGGCCGTTCGCGCCGGGACCTCGACCGCGGCGTCGTTCGTCTCGAGCCTCGGGCGTCCGGCGGCGGCGCGGGAGGCCCTGCAGCTCGAGGAGCTCGTCCGGAACGCCCGTCGGCTCGTCGCGACGCTCGGCGAGATGAAGGGGGCCGCGATGAAGGTGGGGCAGATGCTCAGCCTCCAGGACGCGCTGCTCCCTCCCGAGGTCGCGGCGGTCCTCCGGTCGCTCCAGAAGGAGACGCCGAGCCTCCCGCTCGAGATGGTCGAAGATCAGCTCGCCGAGGAGCTCGGCGACCCGCTGCAGCTCTTCGCGAGCTTCGAGCCCGAGGCGTTCGCGGCCGCCTCGATCGGCCAGGTCCACCGGGCCGTCCTCCGCGACGGCCGGCAGGTCGCCGTGAAGATCCAGTACCCGGGGATCGACCGGATGGTCGAGGCCGACCTCGGCAACCTCCGACGGGTCCTGAAGTCGGTCGTCGCGCTCGTCTCCAAGGTCGACTTCGAGCCGATCTGGCAGGAGCTCCGGGCCCGCCTGCGGGAGGAGCTCGACTACCTGCACGAAGCCGAGCGGATGCGCCGAATGGCGGAGCTTCACGCCGGCGTTCCCGAGATCGTCATCCCGCGGGTCGTCGAGGAGGCGTCCACCGGGAGGATCCTGACGACCGAGTACGAGGAGGGACTCTCTCCCGACGAGGCCTGCTCTCCGGAGACGCCGCAGCGCCTGAAAGACGGGTGGGGCGTCGTCCTCTTCGACTTCCTCCTGCGCGGCCTCCTCGAGCACCGACTCCTCCACGCCGACCCGAACCTCGCGAACTTCTCGTTCCGGCGGGACGGCCGCGTCGTCGTCTACGACTTCGGCTGCGTGAAGGAGGTGCCGCTGCGCCTCGCCCGCGGCTACCGCGGGCTCTGCCGCGCGGCGCTCGAGGGGCGGACGGACGATCTCCCCGGCGTCCTGAAGCGGATGGGGATGCACCGCCTCGACGGCGCCCCGCTCGAGGAGCGGCTCGTGACCCCGTGGGCCGCGCTCGTCCTGGACCTGCTCCGCCCGTCTCCGCCGTACCGGTTCGGCTCGGACGACTCGGTGGCGCGCCGCCTCGTCGACGCCGCCCGCGGGAGCCTGGCGGAGGCGGGAGACGTCCGGTTCCCGCGGGACATCGTCTTCGTCAACCGGACGGTCCTCGGCCACTTCGGCAACCTCGCGCGCCTTCGCGCCGAAGGGCCGTGGCGGGATATCCTCGGGCGGTTCACCGAAAGCGCCTGAGTCCGGACCGGACCGCGGTCGCCGCCGATCGGCGTGCGCGCAGGTCCCTTCCCCGAGGAGGTCTCCCGATGTCGAACGCCCCCGGCAGCAGCTACGACGAGGTCCCGTACGTCGACACGTGTCACGCCTCGACACACCCGGACCGCCTCGCCACGCTCGCCGCGGTGCACGGCCTTCCGGCGCCCCCGCTCGAGAGCTGCCGGGTCCTCGAGCTCGGCTGCGCCCGCGGCGGGAACCTCCTGCCGATGGCGCTGGAGCTGCCGGCGGCGTCGTTCGTCGGGGTCGACCTCTCGACGCGCCAGGTGGCCGAGGCGCGCGAGAGCGCGGACGCGCTGGGGCTCCGGAACGTCACGTTCCACGCGATGGGCCTCGAGGAGATCGGCGCGGCGTTCGGGACGTTCGACTACGTCGTCTGTCACGGCGTCTACTCGTGGGTCCCGGAGCCTGTCCGCGCCCGGATCCTCGACATCTGCGCCACGAATCTCTCCCCGGACGGCCTCGCCTACGTCTCGTACAACACCTATCCCGGCTGGAGCTCGCGCGGGATGGTCCGCGACCTCGTCCGATTCCACGCGCGCGAGGCCGAGACGCCGGAAGCGCGCGTCGAGCGGGCGCGCGGGTTCCTGGAGGAGCTCGCCGGGCACGTCGCGAGGCAGGAGGGGGCCTATGCGAGCGTCCTGAAGGTGGAGGCGTCGCGCTTCCGCGAGGCGGACGACACCTACCTCCTCCACGAGTTCTTCGAGGACGACAACGCCCCCTGCTTCGTCCACGAGTTCCTGCGACGCGCGGAGGCCGCGGGGCTCGAGTTCCTCGCCGAGGCGCAGGCGCCCGGCCTCTTCGACGGCCTCCCGGAGGCGGCGCGCGGTCTCGTCGCGCGGTGGGCGGACGACGTCGCGGCCCGCGAGCAGTACCTCGACCTGATGGTCAACCGGACGTTTCGCCGGACGGTCCTCCGGCGGGCCGGCGGGTCCCGAGCGGCCACGCGGTCGCCCGAAGCGGTGGAGCGCCTCGCGGCGCGCGCGGTCGTCGTCCCGGCGCCGGCCGCGCGGGAAGCCGAGGGGAAGGACGGGCCGATCGAGTTCGTCCACCCCGGGCGAAGCGGCTCGATCCGGACGAACGACCCCGCGCTGAAGGCCGCCCTCCTCGCGCTCCACGGGGCGAGGCCGGAGGCGCTCCCGTTCGAGATGCTCTGGGAGCGCGTGTGCGAGGGCCTTTCCCGGAGCGGGCACTCCTGGCCTCGCCCCGCGGAGGAAACGCGGGCAGCGCTCCGGTCCTCGCTCCTCCGGCTCTTCCTCGCCGACTTCGTCGAGCTCCACGTGAGCCCTCCCCGCCCGGCGGCCGTGCCCGCGGAGCGGCCCGTCGGCAGCCCGCTCGCCCGCCACCAGGCCGCGAACGGACGTCTCGTGACCAGCCTCCTCCGCAAGCGCGTCGAGCTGGGCGAGCTCGACCGATCCGTTCTCCTCGAGCTCGACGGGACGCGCACCGAGGCCGACGTCCTGGACGCGGTCGTGGTCCGGGTCTGCTCGGGTGAGCTCGAGCTCAGCGACAAGTCCGGGCCCGTCCGGGAAGCGGTCGCGGCGCGGGCGCTCCTCGCGGGCGAGATCCGTCCGGCGTTCGAGCGCCTCGCGAGCCTGGCGCTCCTCGCCGGGTGACCCGGCCGTCCGTGCCGCGGGGAGCGGCCGGAGACGGGGAGGCCTCCGCGCCCTTGCCCGGCGGGTCGGGCCTTCCTATGCTCGAGCGATGATCGCCGTCTTCGTCCTCTACATGGTCGCGACGGTTTCGCTCGCCGTCTGGTCCTCGCGCGGGGCGCGCTCCCACCGAGAGTTCGTCCTCGGCGGCGGCCGCTTCGGCGGGACCGCCCTCGCGCTCTCGGAGCGGGCGACGGGGGAGTCGGCGTGGCTCCTCCTGGGCCTCACCGGCCACGCGTACGCCGACGGCCTCTCGACGATCTGGGTCGCGCTCGGCTGCGTCACCGGGATCCTCTTCATCTGGATCGTGATGGCACGGCGGCTCCGCGACGAGACGGAGCGGACCGGCGCGATGACGGTCTCGAGCCTCCTCGCGCGGCGGTTCCCGGGGGCCGAGAGGCCGATCTCGCTCCTGTCGGCCGCGATCGTCGTCTTCTTCTTCCTCCTCTACATCGCGGCGCAGTTCAGCGGCTCGGGCAAGGTCCTCCAGGAGACGTTCGGCCTCGAGCCTCTCTGGGGGATCCTTATCGCCTCGATCGTCGTGACGGTCTACTGCGGGATCGGCGGCTTCGTCGCCGTCGTCGTGACCGACGTCTTCCAGGCGATCCTCATGATCTTCACGCTCGTCGCCTTCCCCGCGATCGCACTCGTCGCCGCGGGCGGCCGGGGGCTCGACCTCGCGGCCGCCTTCGCGGCGGCCGGCCCCGACTACCTCTCGCTGACCGGCGGGAAGACGGGAGCGGCCGCGGTGGTCCTCGTCCTCTCGGGGCTCAGCTGGGCGCTCGGCTACACCGGCCAGCCCCAGCTCCTGACGCGCATGATGGCGATCCGGAGCGCGGGAGACGTGAAGCGTGCGGTGCGCGTCGCGACGGTCTGGACGCTCCTCGCCTACTCCGGCGCGGTCCTGATCGGGATGCTCGGAGTCGCGTTCGTCCGGGCGGGACTCGTCGGCTCGGGCGGCTCCCTCGCCGACCCCGAGAGGGTCCTGCCGGCGATGGTCCTCACGCTCGTCCACCCGATCCTCGCGGGGGTCCTCCTCTCGGGCGTCATCTCCGCGATGATGTCGACCGCCTCCTCGGAGGTGACGGTCTCGTCCGCCTCCTTCAGCGAGGACGTCGTCGCCAGTCTCCGGAAGAAGGCCGCGACGCCGCGCGGGATGCTCCTCCTGAACCAGGGGGCGACCGTCGCGGTCGGCGCGATCGCGATCGTCCTCGCCCTCACGATGCGCGACACCGTCTACAGCCTCGTCTCGTACGCCTGGTCGGGAATCGGCTCGTCGTTCGGGCCGGCGCTCGTCCTCCTCCTCTTCTGGAGGCGTCTCTCCCGCGCCGGCGTCTTCGCGTCGCTCGTGACCGGGACCGTCGGGACGATTGTCTGGAAGACGTTCCTCGAGCAGCCCACCGGCGTCTCCGAACGCCTCGCGAGCTACCTCCTCGCGTTCGCGATGGCCGTCCTCTTCTCGCTTCTCCTTCCCGAGAAGCCGCGCCCCGCCGGAGACGCCGCGGGCGCGGAGCCTGCGGCGGCGGGTTGACAGTCCCCGGCGTCCCCGCCCAGAATCCGCCGCCAATGAGCCCCGTCACCGGCCGAAAGCGGACGATGAAGACGACGATGCGCACGCCGCGAGGCGGGCCGGCGGGGGACCGTACGAGCGTCTAGGACGCGGTCGCACGGAACCGACAGAGAAGCCAGGGCCCGCCGGATCGGCGGGCTCTTTCATTTCCGGCGCTCCCGCCGGGAGAGAGGTCAGGGAACGTCATGACGACGGCAGCGAACGACGGGCGAATTCCGGTGGCGGTCCTCGGGGCGACGGGGGCCGTGGGTCAGCGGATGGTCTCGCTCCTCGCGGCGCACCCCACGTTCCGGCTCGCCGAGGTCGCGGCGTCGGAGCGCTCGCTGGGGAAGACGTATCTCGAAGCGACGCGCTGGATCCTTCCGGGGGACGTGCCGGAGGAGGCGAGGGGATTCGTCGTGAAGGCGGTGGACGGGCCGATCGAGTCGCGGCTCGTCCTCTCGGCCCTCGACGCGGCGGTGGCGGACGACGTCGAGCCGCTCCTGGCCTCGCGCGGCAGGCTCGTCGTCTCGAACACGAAGTCGTTTCGGATGCACGCGAACGTCCCGCTCCTCGTCCCCGAGGTGAACGCGGACCACCTCGCCCTCCTCGACGGTCAGGAATGGGCCGCGTCGGGGGGCGGGATCGTCACGAACCCGAACTGCGTCGTCGTCGGCCTCGCGATGGCCCTCGCGCCGCTCCACCGCGCGTTCGGCCTCGACGCCGTCTGCGTCACGACGCTCCAGGCGCTCTCGGGGGCGGGCTACCCCGGCGTTCCCTCGCTCGACGCGCAGGGGAACGTCCTCCCGTTCATCGCCGGCGAGGAGGAGAAGATCGCGGAGGAGCCGGGGAAGATCCTGGGGAGGCTCCAGGGCGGGCGGGTCGTCCCGGCGGAGTTCCCGATCTCGGTCTCCGTCAACCGCGTCCCGGTACGCGACGGGCACACGGAGTCGGTCTTCGTGAAGCTCTCGCGGAGGGCGTCGATCGGGGAGGTTCGCGAGGCGCTGGAGAGCTTCGCGGGAGAGCCGCAGCGGCTCGGCCTTGCTTCGGCCCAGCAGCGTCCGATCGTCGTCCGCGACGAGAGCGACCGGCCGCAGCCGATCCGCGACG
>JAGOBQ010000295.1 GCA_017999215.1 Thermoanaerobaculia bacterium | reverse complement strand
CGATCGCGCAGTACGGCCCGTTCGTCATGAACACGCAGGAGGAGATCTACCAGGCGGTGAGCGACTACCGCGACGGACGTCTCGGATGAGCCTCGCGGCGCCGGAGCGGAAGGGGAGGGACCGAATGAACGCCGACTCGAACGAACGAATGCCCGCGATCTTCGCCGCGCACGGCGCGCCGGTCCTCCTCGACGACGCCGCCTGGATGGGGGAGCTCGCCGCGTGGGCGCGCGCGATGCCGAAGCCGAAGAGCATCCTGATGGTCTCGGCCCACTGGGAGGCGCGCCCGGCGACGCTCGGCGCAACGACGCCGGTCCCTCTCGTCTACGACTTCTACGGCTTCCCCGAGGAGTACTACCGGACCGTCTACCCCTCGCCCGGCGCTCCCGCGCTCGCGGCGCGCGTTCGCACACTGCTGAAGGAGCGAGGCGTCGCGTACGCCGACGATCCGGCGCGCGGTCTCGATCACGGGGCCTACGTGCCGCTCGTGGCGATGTCCCCCGCGGCCGACGTCCCCGTCCTCCAGATCTCGATGCCCCGCCTCGACCCGGCGGAGCTCTTCGCGCTCGGCCGCGCGCTCGCGCCGCTGCGCGAGGAGGGAGTCCTCGTCTTCGGGAGCGGCTTCCTGACGCACAACATGCGCTACGCGTTCCGCCCGGGGGTGCCGGAGTGGGCGCGCGAGTTCGACGCGTGGGCCGAGGACGCGATCTCGCGCTTCGACGTCGACGCCCTCCTCGACTTCGAGCGGCGCGCCCCGGCCGCCCGGACCGCGCTCCCGACCTGGGAGCACTACGCGCCGCTCCTCGTCGCCGCGGGCGCCGCCGCGGACGGAACGCCCGCCGTGACGTTCCCGATCACCGGCTGGTGGATGGACGGGGCGTTCACGAAGCGCTCCGTGCAACTCGACTGAGGCCGTGGAGGCCACCGGCCCTCACTCCCTCGGCGGGAGCGTCCGCTCGCGGTCCACCTCCACGTCGCGCGCGAACTCCTCGTCGTGCGTGACGAGGAGGAGCGCCCCCCGGTAGGCGCGGAGCGCGGAGGCGACCGCCTCGAGGCCGGGAAGGTCGAGGTGGTTCGACGGCTCGTCGAGAAGGAGGAGCTCGGGCGCCTGCTCCGACGCGAGGAGCGCCGCGAGACCGGCGCGAATTCGCTCGCCCCCCGACAGCGCCGCGACCGGCTTCTCCCCGGCCTCCTGCACGAAGCCGAATCGCCCGAGCAGGAGCCTTCGCTCGTGCTCGGGTCGGGTGGGCGCAAGCCGCCGGAGCGTCTCCGCGAGCGTCCCTTCGAGACCGAGGACGGCAGCGTCCTGGTCGAGGAGCGCGACGCGAGCCGCGCCGATCCGGAGCGTCCCCGCGTCGGGCGCGCGGCCGGCGAGAAGCGCGAAGAGCGTCGACTTCCCGGCGCCGTTGGCGCCACGCAGTCGGATCCGCTCCGGGCCGACGACCGCGAAAGAGAGCGGGCTCGCCCAGAGCCACCCGCCCGGGAGGCGGACGTTGATCCCCTCGGCGTCGACGAGGCGCTTGCGGGCCGGCACGCGCGTCGCCTCGAGGTCGACGGCGACCGACGGATCGTCGGGCGCGGAGGCGCGGGCCCGCGCGAGCGCCGCGCGCGCGGCCTCGACCCGCTCCTCGTGGACTCCCTTCAGGCGCCCGGCCGAGACCCGGGCCGAGCGCTTCATCGCGCCGGCGACGATCTTCGGGATTCCTCCCCGGGCCGCTTCCCGGCGGCCGCGCGCCGCGCGGTGCGCCTGCCTCTCGGCGGACGCGCGCGCCGCCCGCCGGACGGCGTCGAGCTGCTGCGCCGCGCAGACGATCGTGCGCTCGGCGGCCTCCCGCTCGGCCCGGCGCGCCTCGACGAACTCGGCCCACCCGCCGCCGAACGTGCGAAGGCGACCGCCGCCCAGCTCGATGACGCGGCGGGCGAGGGCGAGGAGCGCGCGGTCGTGGGTCGCGACGAGAACGGCTCCGCGGAACGAGAGGACGAGCTCGTGGACGGCGCGGCGCGCCTCCCCGTCGAGGTGGTTCGTCGGCTCGTCGAGGAGGAGCGTCTCCGGCTCGTCGAGGAGGAGGCTCGCGAGGCGCAGGCGCGTCGTCTCGCCGCCCGAAAGGGTGGCGGCGGCGCGGGAAAGGTCGAGACCGGTGAGGCCGACGCTTCCGAGCGCGCGGTCGACCCGCCAGGCGGGTGCGAGTCCGGCCTCGAGGAGATCGCGCGCCGTTCCGGCGCGCGCGGGCGCGGCCTCCTGCGGGAGGAGCGCGACGGCGCCGTTCCGGACGACGCGCCCGCGCGACGGCCGTGCACGGCCCGAGAGGAGCGAGAGGAACGTGCTCTTCCCCGAGCCGTTCGGCCCGACGAGGGCCGTGAAGCCCCGCGGGAGGGACAGGTCGACGGATTCGAGGAGCGGCGTCCCGTCGGGCAGGACGAAGGAGACGCCTTCGGCGACGAGGGAATACGGCATGAAGACCTCGCTCGGGAGCCGGGAGCGGCGGGCCGCTCGACCGGCGGATGCGATCGGGGGAGGCGGGTCTTCAGCTTCTCATCGGGCCCGCGGGGCGGGCGAAGAGATGGTACGACGCGCGGCGCGCGGAGGAAAGCGGTGCCCTCGGTTCCGTCGCTTCGATTCGCGCGCGGGAACAAACCGGCACGGCACGGCGTTCTCGCTTCCGCTGCGGGGCGGTGCGCGGCGCGACCTTCAGACCGGTCTCGCGGTCCGGCGCGCCGCCGGACGCCCCGCCGGAAGGAGCGCGAATGTCCGAGCCGGTCTGGTTTCTCCTCGTCGGCGGCCACCAGGTGGGTCCCGTCTCCCCGGACGACGTCCGGGCGAGGGTGAGGGACGGCAGCGTCGACCGGGCGACGCTCGCCTTCGGACCCGGCCTCTCGGCCTGGACGCCCGTCGGCGCCGTCCCGGCGCTCGCGCAGCTCCTCGGGCCGCCGGCGGCGCCGCCGATGCCGCCTCCGCCCCCGCGGCGCGCCCACGAGATCGACTTCGAGGTCCACGGCACGGAGATGCAGTTCGTGGAGGTGACGCTCGACCCGGGCGAGGCGGTCGTCGCCGAGGCCGGCTCGCTGATGTACATGACGCCCGCGATCGGGATGGAGACGGTCTTCGGCGACGGGTCGGGGGCCGCGCCGGGCGGCGGGTCGAAGCTGATGGGGGCGCTCCTCGGAGCGGGGAAGAGGCTCCTGACGGGCGAGAGCCTCTTCATGACCGTCTTCACGAACCGCGGCGCCGCACGCGAGCGGGTCGCCTTTGCCGCCCCCTATGCCGGGAAGATCCTTCCGATGGACCTGTCGAAGCTGGGCGGCGAGCTCGTCTGCCAGAAGGACTCGTTCCTCTGCGCGGCTCGCGGCGTCCAGGTGGGGATCGCGTTCCAGAAGAGAATCGGCGTCGGCCTCTTCGGCGGCGAGGGTTTCATCATGCAGCGCCTGACGGGCGACGGCCTCACGTTCGTCCACGCGGGCGGGACGGTCCACGCCGTCGACCTCGCGGCCGGGGAAACGCTTCGCGTCGACACCGGATGCCTCGTCGCGATGACGCCGTCGGTGCACTACGACATCCAGCTCGTCGGCGGGGTGAAGACGGCGCTCTTCGGCGGCGAAGGGCTCTTCTTCGCGACGCTCGCCGGACCCGGTCGCGTCTGGCTCCAGTCGCTGCCTCTGTCGCGTCTCGCCGACCGGATCGTCTCCGCCGCCTCGCGCACGGGCCGCTCGGAGGAGGGGTCGGTCCTCGACGCGGCCGGGATCGGCCGGATCTTCACGGGGGGCTGAGCGCGCGTGAAGCCCTCCCTCGCGCGCATCGCCCGTCGAGCCGCCCTCGTCCTCCTCGCCGCCGTAGCCCTCCTGTCGACCGTCCTCCTCGCGGCGGGGTGCGTCCTCTCGGCACCCGGCTACGAGGGTCCGAGGACGGCCCACTTCGACGGGAAGCGCTTCGTCAACGAGGTGCCGCGGCCTCACGGCTTCGGCGACTTCCTCCGCTGGGTGACGAACCGCGAACGGGGCGAGTGGCCGAAGGCGCCGCTCCCTGCCGAGCCGGCGGCGCCGCCGCCCGCCCGCGTCGGGGGCGGGGAGATCCGCGTCACGTTCGTGAACCACGCGACCGTCCTCCTGCAGCTCGGCGGACTGAACGTCCTGACCGACCCGGTCTGGTCCGACCGCGTCGGTCCGACCTCGTGGCTCGGGGTGAAGCGGCTCCGCGCGGCCGGCCTGCGGATGGAGGACCTCCCGCCGATCGACCTCTTCCTCCTCTCCCACAACCATTACGACCACCTCGACCTGCCGACGCTCCGCACCCTCTCGGAGCGCTTCGGCGCGCCGATCCTCACCGGCCTCGGGAACGCGGAGTACCTGAGGAGGAAGGGGATCGCCGGAGGCGTCGACCTCGGCTGGTGGGAGCGCCGCGAGGTCGCGCCCGGGATCGCGGTGACCGCGGTGCCGGCCGCGCACTTCTCGGGGCGCGGCCTCTTCGACCGCGACCGGACGCTCTGGTGCGGCTTCGTTCTCGAGGGGCCCTCGGGGAAGGTCTACTTCGCCGGCGACACCGGGTGGGGGCCGCACTTCGAGGCGATCCGCGAGCGCTTCGGGCCGATGCGCCTCACCCTCCTCCCCGTAGGCGCCTACGAGCCCCGGTGGTTCATGAGCCCCGTCCACACCGACCCGGCGGAGGCGGTTGCGGCGGCTCGCCTCCTCGATGCGGAGACGAGCGTCGGCATCCACTTCGGGACCTTCCCGCAGGCGGACGACGGGATGGACGAGCCGCTCGTCGACCTCGAGGCGGCGCTCTCTCGCCTGCGCGATTCGGGAGAGGCCCCGCCGCGTTTCCTCGCCCTCCCGAACGGCGGCGCGCTGGAGCTTCCGGGGCCGCCTTAGCGGGAGCCCTTCCGGTCCGGCCGCTGGTCGGCGTCGACCACCCCGACGAGCGGCGCGACGAGCCAGGAGAAGTGCCGCTCGAGGAAGACGAAGACCTTCCCGTGGAACGTGACGACCTGCTCGCGCTTGCGGCGGGAGAGGGCGCCGGCGATCTCCTTCGCGGCCGACTCCGCCGAGCCGACGAGCCAGGCGGGGACGGGGTCCTTCGCGTCGCGGTGGACGACCTCGCGGTTGTCCTTGGCGCGGATCTCGCTCGCGACGAAGCCGGGGGCGATGTGCGTCACCGAAACGCCGTGCGGCTTCAGCTCGGGGCGGATGGAGTCGCAGAGGCCGCGGACGGCGAATTTCGAGGCGCAGTAGGCGGAGGTCGCGGGGGTGCCGATGAAGCCGTTCACGCTCCCGACGACGCCGATCCGCCCTTTCGTCCTCTTCAGCTCCGGGAGCGCGGCCTTCACCGCGCGCACGGCCCCGAAGAAGTTCGTCTCGAGCTGGCGCCGGTAGTCGTCGATCGAGAGCGACTCGATCCGCCCGGCGACCGCGAAGCCGGCGTTCGCGAGGAGGACGTCGAGGCGCCCCCACTCGGCGACGGCGCGCGCGACGGCGGCCTCGCAGTCGCCGTCCTTCGTGACGTCGCAGGCGACGGCGATCGCGGAGCCGCCGTCGGCGCGGAGGGAGGCGGCGACGTTCTCGAGGAGGTCGGTCCTCCGGGCGCAGAGGACGACCTTCGCGCCCCGGCGGACGAGCTCGCGGGCGGTCGCCTCGCCGATCCCCGACGAGGCGCCCGTGATGAGGACGACGTGGTCTTTCATGTCGCGTGGACTCTACCGGAACCCCCGCCTCTCACCGCCGCGCGCGGAACGGGAGGAGGACGAGGCTGCCGGCGACGAGCGCCCCGACGAGCATCGGGCCGAAGGGCTGGTCG
>JAGOBQ010000294.1 GCA_017999215.1 Thermoanaerobaculia bacterium | reverse complement strand
CAACGCGGGCCGCAAGGCCCGCGTTCGCGTACCAAGCGGACTCACCTTCGGGCGATCGACACCGGCCGGCCCGGGACCCGCCGAAGTCCGCGCCAGGCACGCCGTCGTAGAGAGCCCGGAGGGAACGAGTGGCCGCGAAGAACCAGGCCCCCGAAGCGACGTCCCGGGCGCACCGGCTCGAGCGGGAGCAGCTTCTCCCGGGTACGCCGGAGGAGATCTTCCCGTTCTTCGCCGACGCCCGAAACCTCGAGGCGCTCACCCCGTCGTTCCTCGGCTTCCGGATCCTCACGCCCCTGCCGATCGAGATGCGGGAAGGGGCGCTCATCGACTACTCGCTCTCCCTCTTCGGCGTCCCGATGCGCTGGAAGACCCGCATCTCCGTCTGGGAGCCGGGCGTGCGGTTCGTCGACGAGCAGCTCTCCGGGCCGTACGCCCTCTGGCGCCACACGCACTCCTTCGAGCGCCGCGGGGCCGGGACCCTCATGCGCGACGTCGTCGACTATCGCGAGCCGTTCGGCCCGTTCGGGACGATCGCCCACCGGCTCTTCGTCGCGAAGACCGTCGAGAGGATCTTCGACTACCGCCGCGAGGCGGTCGACCGGCTCCTCCGGAAGGCCGCGTGAGCGCGCCGGCCGTCGCCCTCGAGCTCTTCTACGACGGCGCCTGTCCCCTCTGCGCCCGCGAGGCGCGCGCGCTCGGGCGGCTCGACCGGCGCGGGCGCCTGAAGCTGACGGACTTCGCCGCCCCGGGCTTCGACCCGGCCCGGGCGGGCGTCCCGATGGAGCGCCTCCTCGCGCGGATCCACGGGCGTCTCCCGGACGGGACGATCGTCGAGGGCGTCGAGGTGTTCCGGAAGGCCTACGAAGCCGTGGGCCTCCGGCTCCTCGTCGCGCCGACGCGCCTGCCGGGAATCTCGTGGCTCCTCGACCGGGCCTACGACGGGTTCGCGCGGAACCGCCTCCGGCGGACCGGGCGCTGCAGGGACGGCTCGTGCGACCGCGGCTCGTCTACGGCGTCGCCGTGACCGGGCCGACGTCGATCGACGGCGTCCGCCACGTGACCGGGTCGACGACGATCTTCCCCTCGTAGTTGAGGACGTCGAGCTTCTCCGGAACGACCTTCACGAGGACGAGGTTCTTCAGCCCCGGGAAGGACGTGTCCCAGTAAGCGCGCTTCCTCTTCAGGATCTCGGCCCTGTCGTCGACGAGGACCGCGCGCCCGCTGAGCGAGACGTAGCCGCTCGCCTTCGCGTGGTCGGCGTAGTAGAGCGTCACGCGCGGGTCCGCGCGCATCTCGGCCACCTTCCGGCTCCGGTCGTTCGTCGCGAACCAGACGGTCAGGTCGTCCTCCGGAGGGAAGGGGTTCATCGTCCGGATCGAGGGGCGCCCCGCCGCGTCGAGAGTGATCAACGCGCAATAGGTCTGCGAGGTCATCACCTTCCGCGCGGCGGCGACGAGCTCGTCGCGGGTCGGCGGGGTCGCGGGCTTCGCGGCCTTCTCGTCCGCGAGGGTGGCGCCGCTGGCGAGGAGGGCGGCCAGGGCGAGGATCGGGAGGCGGAGCGTCCGCCGGGCCTTCGAGGACATCGCGAGTCTCCTTCCGGGACGGAGCCGCTCGGGATCGCCCCGGTTCGTCGAGGGCGGCCCGGGCTCGTGATGCCCGGGCCGCGGGGTTCATGCGGAAGCGGTCTCCCGGGGCGCTCCGTCGGGCGTCCCCCGGACCGCGGAGAAGCCGAGCGCCACGGCGACGACGACGGCACAGCCGAGCGCGTTCAGCCAGAGGAACGAGACGTCGGTGAGGAGCCAGGCGCCGACGACGGCGGCCTCGCCGGCGAGAGCGCCCCAGAACGCGGCGCCCCCCTTCACCTTCGGCAGGTAGAAAGCCGTCAGGAAGACGCCCAGGATCGTCCCGTAGAAGAAGGAGCCGAGGATGTTCACCGCCTCGACGAGCGTCCCGAGGCGGCCCGCGTACTGGGCGAAGACGATCGCGAACGCTCCCCAGGCGACGGTGAGCCCCTTCGAGATCGTCACGAGCTTCGCGTCCGGCGCCTCCTTCCCGAGGTACCGGCGGTAGACGTCGACGACGGAGGTCGTCGAGAGGGCGTTCAGCTCCGCGGCCGTCGACGACATCGACGCCGCGAAGATCGCGGCCAGGACGAGGCCGACGACGCCCGTCGGGAGGACCTCCAGGACGAAGCGGAGGAAGACGTAGTTCGTGTCCTTCCCCTCCCCTCTCGGGACCGCCTCCTTCACGAGGACCGCCGCCTTCGCCTTCACGGCCTCGCTCTTCGCGTGCGCCGTGCGAAGCGACTCCTTCGCCGCCGCGAGCTGCGCCTCGTCGCCCGATCGCCCCGCCGCGACGAGGCGGAGCGCCTCGGTCCGGCGCTCCTCGAACGCGGCGGCGTGGGCCGTCTCGAGAGCGGCCATCTCGGCCCCGCGCGCCTCGGCGGCCTTCTTCGCCTCGACCGGGTTGAACCAGAGCGGCGGGGCGACGAACTGGTAGAAGGCGAAGACCATCGCGCCGACGAAGAGGATCGCGAACTGCATCGGCACCTTCACGAGGCCGTTCGCGAGGAGGCCGAGGCGGCTCTGCGCAACGGAGCGCCCCGTGAGGTAGCGCTGCACCTGCGACTGGTCCGTCCCGAAGTAAGAGAGCGCGAGGAACGCGCCGCCGATCAGCCCCGACCAGAGGTTGTAGCGGTCGCCGAGGTCGAACGTCGTCTCGACGGCGTTCATCCGTCCGAGCGCCCCCGACACCAGGACCGCGTCGCCGAAGCCGACGCCCTCGGGGAGGACCCGGAGAAGGGCCGCGAGGGCGAATCCCATCGCGACGAGGATGACGACCATCTGCCAGGTCTGGGTCTCGTTGACCGCCTTCGCTCCCCCGGTCGCCGTGTAGACGACGACCAGGCCGCCGATGAGGAGCGTCGTCACCTGGATGCTCCAGCCGAGGAGGACCGAGAGGACGAGCGCGGGAGCGTAGATCGTGAGGCCGCAGGCGAGGCCGCGCTGGAGGAGGAAGAGCGACGCCGTCAGCGTCCGCGTCTTCGCGTCGAATCGCCCCTCGAGGTACTCGTAGGCCGTGTAGACCTTCAGCCGATGGAAGAGCGGGACGACGGTGACGCAGAGGACCACCATCGCGATCGGCAGCCCGAAGTAGAACTGGACGAAGCGCATCCCGTCGGCGAAGGCCTGGCCGGGCGTCGAGAGGAACGTGATCGCGCTCGCCTGCGTCGCCATGATCGAGAGGGCGACGGTCCACCAGGCCTGGCTCCGGCCCGCGAGGAGGTACCCCTCGAGCCCCTTCTGCTTCCGGCTTCGCCACGTCCCGTAGCCGACGATGAAGAGGAGCGACGCACCGAGGACGGCCCAGTCGAGGCCCTTCACCGGAACGACTCCGCGAAGAGCCAGAAGAGGAGGACCTCCAGCGCGAGGGCTCCCAGGACGACCGCGTAGAGGACCCCCCAGCGCTTCCCGACCGGCGGCGGCTCGTCGGCGACGGGCCGTTCGTCAGCCACGCGGCGTCCCGCCCGAGACGAGGTTCGCGAAGAGGCGGATCGCGCCCGGCACGCCGGCCGGAAGCTGACGGAAGAACGAGAGGCCGGTGTAAACGTACGTTCCCTTGCCGTGCTTCGCGGCGAGGAGCGAGCCCTTCGATTCCTTCTCTCCGGGGTCGGCCATCCCGAGGAGAGGCACGTAGCGCTCGTCCCAGGTCGCCGGGAAGTAGAGGCCGCGTTCCTGGACCCAACCGTCGAAGTCGGCGGGGCCGATCCGGTTCGGCGTCGTCAGGAGCGGATGCTCCGGCGCGAGGAGCGTCACCTTCGACTCCTCGTCGGTGACCCGGTCCCGGCCCAGCTTCAGCGGGAACGGGCCGAGCCGATCGGTCACCTGCTCGAAGCTCGTGTTGTACTGGAGGACGAGCGTCCCCCCCGCCTCCACCCAGTCGATGAGCCGCGGCAGCGCGTCCTTCAGCTCGGTGCGCGTGTTCGCGGCCCGGATGCCGAGGACGACGGCGTCGAAGCGGGCGAGGTCTCCGCGGAGGAGGTCGTCGGCCGACAGGAGCGTGACGGCGTAGCCCATCTGGCGGAGGACGCCGGGGACCTCGTCGCCGGGCCCGGAGACGTAGCCGACGCGCGACCGGCCGCGCGCGAGATCGACGTGGACCGCTCGCGCCTCGGCGCGCTCGAAGTACGTCAGCGGCGGAAGGTGCGGGTACTCGATCCGGCGCTTCGTCAGGCTCCAGGAGTCGCCCCCCGTCGCCGCCTCCGCGCCGATCGTCGCGACGGCGGGCGTCTCCGGGGAGCGGAGCGTGAACTCGAACGTCGCGCTCGCGCCCGGCGCGAGGGCGAATGGCCGCACGGCGGGCTCGACCCGCCACCCGGCCGGGACCGAGAGGCGGACGGCACCGTCGACCTTCGGCGGCGGCGCCTCGCCCGCCTGGCCATCCGCCCCGGTGGCGGACGCGACGATCGACGGCGTGAGCGGCGGCGGCCCGGAGCGGTCCTTCGGGAGCTCGGCGGCCCGGACCGTCACCTTCACGACTCGAGGCGCGTGGTCCGGAAGGACGAGGACCTCCTCCTCGATCTCGACGGAGACGGGAGGCTCGACGACGAACGGGCGGATCTCCTCCCCCTTCACCGGGTCGGTCCTCCGGAAGTAGACCGGCTCCTCGTACGTCAGAGTCTCCCCCGCCATGACGACGTCGAAGGAGACGCGGAGCGAGGCGCCGTCGGGGCGGATCGCGTCCTTCGGCTCGGGAACGGCGTAGAGGCCGCGCGCGGGGCGCGCCCGGAGCCAGTGCGGCTGCGTCGCTTCCGCGTCGACGGGAACGGGGACGGACGCCGAGCCCGACACGGGCTCGTTCAGCTTCAGCTCGGCGCCGGAGGGGAGTCCTTCTCCCGTGCCCCACGGGACGACGACGCGGGCGAGGGTCGCAGGGGCGCCGGCCCTCACGAGGGCCGCGACGTTCAGGCGGAAGGCGCTCCCCGGCGTCGCCGAGGGGCTCGCCGCGATCGCCTCGAGCCAGAGGCCGGAAGCCGATCGGATCACCGCGAGGAGCTCGCGGCGCTTGACCTCGACCCACGGGTCAGCGCCGACCTCGCGCAGCGCGGCGTGCGCCTCGAGGAGCTTCGGCAGGACCCGCGCCGGCTCTCGCGCGTCGAAGAGCCGCTCGGCCTCCTCGAGGAGGCGGCCGACGCGCGCGCCGCCCGGCACGCGCCCCCACGTCGTGTCGATTCCCTCGAACGGGTCGGACGTCACCGCGTCCCCCTCGAGGAGGACGAGGGCGTTCGCGAGCCGCCCGCGCCGCTCCGACGAGCCGAAGCCCTGGCTCTTGTGCTGGCTCCGGCTTTCGGCCGCGGTCTCCGTGTACGAGCGCCCGAGCGCCGGACTGTAGTCGCCGATCTCGTACGGGATCGAGCCCTCGATCGGCTTGCCGTCCCGCCTCCAGCCGTTCCAGAAGAGGCGCCGGGGCCGCCACGGGGAGAGCCCTTCCTCGATCTGCTCCGGGAAGCGCGTCGCGTCGCCCGCGGCGCGGAACGCCTCCCGGGCGAGGATCGCGGAGGCGGTGTGGTGGCCGTGGCCTCCGTCGCCGTTCTCGGGGAAGCGCGCGAGGACGACGTCGGGGCGGAACGTGCGGATCGCGCGGACGACGTCGCGGAGGACCTCCTCGCGGCCCCAGACGCGGAACGTCTCGTCGGCGGTCTTGGAGTAGCCGAAGTCGATCGCCCGCGTGAACATCTGCTCGCCGCCGTCGATCCGCCGCGCCGCGAGGAGCTCGTGAGTCCTCACGAGGCCGAGCGC
>JAGOBQ010000293.1 GCA_017999215.1 Thermoanaerobaculia bacterium | reverse complement strand
AGGCGGCGCGGACGTCGAGGAGCCGGCCCCAGGCCGCGTGCTCCTCGTCGGACAACGAGGCGAGGCGGAGGTCGTCCCACGTGGCGAGAGCGGGCGTGCCGGCCTCGTGACCCGGGAGCGCCTCCCAGATCTCTTCCGCCGTGAAGGGGCAGATCGGGTGGAGGAGGAGGGCGAGCGCCTCGGCGAGGCGGTAGGCGGCCGTCTGCGCGGAGCGCCGGGCCGGGTCGTCCTTCCCGAGGACGAAGAGGGCGTCCTTCCTCACGTCGCACCAGAGCGAGGAGAGGTCGGTCGTCGCGAACTCGCGGAGGCGGCGGGCGACGGCGTGGAACTCGAAGCGGTCGTAGGCCCTTCGGCAGTCGGCCACGAGGAGCGCCGCGCGCGCGACGAGGAGGCGGTCGACCGGCTCGAGCGCCTCGGGAGCGAGCGCGTTCGCCGCGGGATCGAAGTCGAAGAGGTTCGAGAGGAGGAAGCGGGCGGTGTTCCGGATCTTCCGATACGCCTCTGCCGTCCGCGTCAGGATCTCCTGGTTGAGCCGGATGTCGTCGGTGTAGTCGGACGAGGCGACCCAGAGGCGGAGGACGTCCGCGCCGTGCTTCTCGATGACCGCGTCGGGCTCGACGGTGTTGCCGTCGGACTTCGACATCTTCCGGCCGTCGCCCGCCACGACGAAGCCGTGCGTCACGACGGTGTCGTAGGGAGCCTTGCCGTGGAGCGCGACGGCGGTGAGGAGCGAGGACTGGAACCAGCCCCGGTGCTGGTCATGACCTTCGAGGTAGAGGACGTGGGGGCTCTTCGGGTCGGCGTAGGGCGAGGCGATGCCGTAGGCCGAGGTCCCGAGGACGGCGGCGTGGGAGACGCCCGAGTCGAACCAGACGTCGAGGATGTCCTTCACCTTCTCGAAGGCGGTCCCCTTCCACTTCGAGGCGGGCGGGACGAAGGCGTCGGCCGGGAACGTCTCGTCGTCCCACCAGGCGTCGGCGCCGTGCTTCTCGAAGATCGCGACGAGGTTGTCGAAGAAGAGCTTCAGCTCGGCCGGGTCGTCGGCCGAGGGGTAGTACTCCGGCATCCCGTCCTTCGGCTCCTTCGGCCGGAGGATCGTGATGGGAGAGCCCCAGAGGCGCTGGCGCGAGATCGTCCACTCGAGGCGGTTCTCGACCATCGCGCCGATCCGGTTCACGCCGAACGCGGGGACCCACTCGACCCGCTCGCGGATCTCCGAGAGGGCCTTCTCGCGCAGCGCTCCGAGGTCGATGAACCACTGGTGCGTGGAGCGGAAGACGACGGGGCTCTTGCAGCGCCAGCAGTGGGGATAGCTGTGCGCGACGTCGGTCCGGCCGAGGAGGCGCGCGCCCGACGGGTCCCCCTGCTCGAGCATCGCGAGGACGCCGCGATTCGCGTCGAGGTCGGGCGACTTCGCCGCGACGACGCGCTTGCCGCGGAGCGGCTCGGGAACGTTCTTGTCGTAGAAGCCCGCCTCGTCGACGGGGCAGAAGGCCGGGTCGTCGACCGGGTGGCCGCTCCGCTTGACGACGTCGTGGTCCTCGCGCCCGTGGCCGGGGGCCGTGTGGACGAGGCCGGTGCCGTCGTCCGTCGAGACGTGCTCGCCGAGGAGGAACCCGAAGGACACGCCGTCGAGGTCGAACGGGCGCCGGTAGGACGGCCGGGCCATCTCGACCTCGGCGCCCTTGCGGGACGTGCCGGGGACGGCGGCCAGATCGGGCCAGCCGAGGGCCTTCGCCGTCGCCTCGACGAGCGGCTCGGCGAGGACGTAGAGCTTCGAGGGCTCCGATTCGCGGCGGGCGAGGACGTAGGGGATCTCGGGCCCGAGGCAGACGGCGCGGTTCGCCGGGAGGGTCCAGGGGGTCGTCGTCCAGATGACGGCGTAGAGCTCGGCGTCCCCCGCCAGGGCCTCGCCCCAGAGGGCGCGGAGCGCGTCGGTGACCGGCATCGGGAAGGCGACGTGGATCGAGGGGTCCTTCCGGTCCTCGTACTCGACCTCGGCCTCGGCGAGGGCGGTCTTGCAGTTGACGCACCAGAGGACGGCCTTGAACCCGAACGTCACGAGGCCCTTCGCGAGGAACTCGCCGAACGAACGGGCGATCGTCGCCTGGTAGGCGAAGTCCATCGTCCGGTATGGCGCTTCCCAGGCCCCGAGGATGCCGAGGCGCTGGAAGTCGTCCCGCTGGGCGACGACCCACTTCTGGGCGTACTCGCGGCAGGCTTTCCGGAACGTGACCGGGTCCATCTCGCGCTTCTTCGAGCCGAGCTCCTTGTCGACCTTCAGCTCGATCGGGAGGCCGTGACAGTCCCAGCCCGGGACGTAGGGGCTCTCGAAGCCCGCGAGCGTCTTCGAGCGGACGACGATGTCCTTCAGGATCTTGTTGAGGGCGGTCCCGATGTGGATGTGGCCGTTCGCGTAGGGAGGGCCGTCGTGGAGGATGTAACGCGGGGCGTTCGCGGCCCATCGCGCGGCGAGGACCTTCTCGTAGAGGCCGGAATCGAGCCACCGGCGCAGGCGCTCCGGCTCCCGCTTCGGGAGGTCCGCCTTCATCGGGAAGGAGGTCTTCGGGAGGTGGAGCGTGTCCTTGTAGTCGCGGGATTCCATAGAGGCTCCGGAGGTTACCGGCCGACATCCCCGGAAGCAAGGAGCGGGCCGGCCCGGCCGCCCGCCCTCTGCGATGATCCGCCGCCCGGAGGTGCCCTTGTCCGCTCTCGTCCGCGCGGTCCTCTTCGACATGGACGGCGTCCTCGTCTTCTCGGAGGACGCCTGGTTCTCGGTCTTCAACGAGACGTTGACCCATTTCGGGCACCCCGCGGTCTCCCGGGCCGAGTTCGACGCGATCTACGGGAACGGCGCTGCGGCCGACCGCGACGCCTACATGCCCGAGCGGCGCGTCGCGGAGATCGACGCGGCCTACGCCCGGCTCTTCGAAGCGCACCTCGGAGAGATCCGGCCGAACGCGGAGGCGGCCGAGGTCCTCGCGACGCTGAGGCGTCGGGGGATCCGGACCGCCGTCGCGACGAATACGACGGCGCCGCTCGCCCGGAAGGTCCTCGCGCTTCACGGGCTGCTTCCGCTCCTCGACGCGACGGCCTCGGCCGACGAGGCGGGAGCGGGGAAGCCCGACCCCGCCGTCGTCCGCCTCGCCGCGGAGCGTGTCGGCGTGCCGCTCTCCGACTGCCTCTTCGTCGGAGACTCGCGCTTCGACGCGGCGGCGGGCGCCGCGGCGCCGGTGCGCTTCGTCGGCCTCGGACACGGCGACGCCGAACGCGTCGAGCGACTGGTCCAGCTCCTTGATCTCGTCGGGATCGAGGCCGCTCCGATAAACTCCCGGGTTTGATGTCCGACAAGATCAGGACCGGCATCGCCGGCTGCGGCTACCTGGGTCGCCACCACGCACGAATCCTCACCGAGCTTCCCTTCTCCGAACCCGTCGGCTTCGTCGAGGCGAACGACGCCACCGCCGCCGAGATCGAGGCGAAGCACGGCGCCTCCGGCCTCGTCCGGTGCCGCTCCGTCAAGGAGCTGCTCGACCGGGGCGCCACCGCCGTCGTCGTCGCGACGCCGACCTCGACGCACGCGGAGGTGGCCGAGGAGCTCCTTTCGGGGGGCGCCGACGTCCTGGTGGAGAAGCCGATGACGGTGACGCTCGAGGAGGCGGACCGCCTCATCTCGATCGCGCGGGCGAAAGGGCGGATCCTCCAGGTCGGACACATCGAGCGGTTCAACCCGGCGGTCGTCGCGGTCCTCCCGCTCGTGACGGAGCCGAAGTTCATCGAGGCGCACCGGCTCGGGGTCTTCGTGCCGCGGGCGCTCGACGTGGACGTCGTCCTCGACCTCCTCGTCCACGACCTCGACATCGCGCTCGAGATCGTGAAGAAGCCGGTGACGGCGATCCACGCGGTCGGGGTCCCGATCCTCTCGAAGAAGGTCGACATCGCGTCGATCCGGCTGGAGTTCGAGGGGGGCTGCGTCGCGAACCTGACCGCCTCTCGCGTCTCGACCGAGAAGACGCGGAAGTTCCGATTCTTCCAGCCCGACTGGTACTTCTCGATCGACACCCAGAAGCGGGACGTGACGGCGTACCGGCTGGACCGGATGAGCGGACCGCCCCGGATCATGGAGTGGCCGGTGTCGGTGGTCCCCGCGGACCCGCTCACGGCCGAGGACGGCGCCTTCCTCGAGGCCTGCCGCGCGCGGACCGAGCCGGCCGTGACGGGCGAGGCCGGCCGCGCGGCGCTGAAGCTCGCGCTGGACGTCCAGGAGGAAGTCCGCCGGAGGGTCGGTTGAGGAAGCGGATCGGCCTCGTCGGCGGGTCGGGCCTCTACGCGCTCCCCGGCCTGACGGTCGAGGAGGAACGGACGCTCGAGACGCCGTTCGGGGCGCCGTCGGACGCGTTCGTCCTCGGCGCGCTCTCGGGCGTCCCGGTCGCGTTCCTCGCGCGCCACGGGCGGGGCCACCGGCTCCTGCCGTCCGAGGTGCCCTACCGCGCGAACGTCTGGGGCTTCCGAAAGCTCGGCTGCTCCTACCTGGTCTCCTCGTCCGCCTGCGGCTCCATGAAGCTCGAGTACCGGCCGACGGACATCGTCCTGCCGGACCAGCTCCTCGACCTGACGAAGGGGCGGGCGTCGACGTTCTTCGGCGAGGGGTGCGTCGCCCACGTCTCGTTCTCGCACCCGGTCTCCCGATACCTCGTCGAGGCGCTGGCCCGGTCGGCGGCGGAGACGGGAGCCGTCGCCCATCGCGGCGGGACGTACCTCTGCATGGAAGGGCCGCAGTTCTCGACGCTCGCCGAGTCCCGCCTCTACCGCTCCTGGGGCGTCGACGTGATCGGAATGACGAACGCGACCGAGGCGAAGCTCTGCCGCGAGGCGGAGATCGACTACGCCACGATGTGCCTCGTGACCGACTACGACTGCTGGCACGAGGAGGAAGCGCCGGTCTCGGTGGAAGCCGTTCTCGCCGTCCTTCGGAAGAACGCCGAGACCGCCGACCGCGTCCTCGGCCGCGCCGTCGCCTCCCTCGATCCGGAACGCCCTCCCGACTGCGACGGCGCGATGCGTCACGCCGTCCTGACCGCGCCGGGGGCGATCCCGCCGGCGACCCGCGCGCGGCTCGCGCTGCTGATGGAAAGGTACTGGAGATGAGCACGAACCCGAAGGTCGTCGTCACCGGCTCGGTGGCGTTCGACTACCTGATGCGCTTCCCCGGGAAGTTCCAGGACGTCGTCGTCCCGGACCGGATGCACCGGCTGTCGGTCTCGTTCCTCGTGGACGAGATGCGCCGCGTCCGCGGCGGAGTCGCTCCGAACATCGCGTACGGACTGGCGCTCTTCGGCATGACCCCCGCGATCTTCGCGACGGCGGGGCAGGACGCCGCCGACTACCGCGGCTGGCTCGGAGAGCAGGGGTGCGACGTCTCCGGGATGAAGCTCTGCGACGACGTCTTCACGGCGTCGTTCTTCGTCTCGACGGACCTCGAGCAGAACCAGATCGCGACGTTCTATGCCGGCGCGATGGCGAGGGCGTCGGAGCTGACGTTCCGTTCGTTCGAGCCGGGCTCGGTCGCGCTCGCCCTCATCTGCCCGAGCGACCCGACGGCGATGCGCCAGCACGCGGCGGAGTGCCGCGAGCTCGGTATCCCCTTCGTCTACGACCCGAGCCAGCAGGTGGCGCGCCTCGACGGCGACGACCTGCTCGCCGGGCTGGAAGGGGCCGCGATGCTCATCGGCAACGAGTACGAGCTCGGCGTGCGCGAGAAGAAGACGGGGCTGTCGGAGGCGGAGCTCGCCGGGAAGGTCACCGTCCTCGTCATCA
>JAGOBQ010000292.1 GCA_017999215.1 Thermoanaerobaculia bacterium | reverse complement strand
CCCCTCCTCACGGTCGAGACGCTGAACCCGGAGAGGAACCCGGCGCGGGCTCAGGCGTTCCTGAAGGAGATGGGCGACATCCGCCTCTCGGTCGTCTTCCGGTCGGGGGAGAAGCGCAAGGTCGTCCCGGTCGACTCCCTCGCGGAGTGGGACTTCTCCCGCGCCGAGATGGGGGGAGAGCCCGCGCTGAAGGGCTTCAAAGGGGAGCAGGAGTTCACGGCCGCGATCCTCTCGGTGACGCAGGAGAGGAGCCCGAAGGTCGTCTTCACGTCGGGCCACGGCGAGCGGCCGCTCTCGGGGCGCCTCTCCGAGGGGTACGAGCGCGCCGCGGACCTCCTGAAGCAGGACAACTGCACCGTCGAGGAGTGGGACAGCCTCGCCGACCAGAAGGTCCCCGAGGGGACCGACCTCGTCGTCGTCGCCGGCCCGCGCGCCGCGTTCACGTTCCCCGAGACGGACGCGCTCCTGGCGTTTCTCAGGAACGGGGGCCGCGCGCTCCTCCTCCTCGACCCGGAGTTCGCCCCCGGAGCCGCGAACCGCCTCGTCGACCTCGGTCTCGGGCCGGTCCTCGAGGCGTACGGCATCCGCCTCGGCGACGACATCGTCGTCGACCCGCGGAACGCACTGCCGCTGATGGGCCCGGAGACGGTCGTCTCGCGCAGCTTCCGGCCGCACCCGGTGACGAAGCTCCTCCAGGGCCTTCCGGTCGTCTTCCCGGTCGTCCGGTCGGTGGGGGTCGTGGAGCCCGCGCCGAAGGACGTCTCGGCCACGGTCCTCGCCGAGACCTCGGCCGAGGGGTGGGGCGAGACGAACCTCGCCGAGCTCGAGACGCGGGTCGCGAAGGACGAGAAGGACGTCGCCGGGCCGGTCCCGCTCGCCGCCGCGGCGGAATCGGCGACGGAGAAGAAGGCGCGCCTCGTCGTCGTCGGAGACGCCGACTTCGCCTCCACGGGAGGGATCGCGAACGCCGCGAACCTCTATCTCGTCACTTCCGCCGTGAACTGGCTCCTCGAGCGCGAGTCGCTCATCTCGATCCCGCCGAAGTCGACCGACCAGGTCGCCGTCTCCCTTTCGCGCGGCGACGTCGGCCGGATCACGCTCCTCGTCCTCCTGGTCCTCCCGCTGGCCGCGATCGCGCTCGGGCTCGCGGTGTGGCTCCGGAGAAGGCGCTGACGGAGCCGCGATGTCGACCCGGAAGCTCCTGATCCTCACCGGCGTCTTCTTCGCGCTCCTCGCGTTCGTCGTCCTCTGGGAGCGGCATCAGCCGACCTCCGACGAGGCGGCGAAGGCCCGAAAGAGGCTCGTCGAGCTCGACCCGAAGGAGGTCTCCCGGCTCGTCCTCGAGCGGGCCGACCAGGCGAAGGTGGAGCTCGTCCGAAAGGACGGCGGGTGGAGCCTCGAGGGGCCGAAGGGGGGCGCCGCGGACGCCGTCACCGCGGACGGACTGGCCGCCGACCTCGCCCGGCTCGACCTCCTGGGCGAGGCGAGGACGGAGTTCGACCCGGAGGCGCACGGCCTCGCCTCGCCGCGGGTCCGGGTGACGGTCGCGACGAGGGACGGAAAGACGAGGACGATCCTCTTCGGGGACCCGGTCCCGGGAGCCGACGCGACGGCCGTCGCCGCCGACGGCCGGCTCGGGTCGGTGCGGTTCGCGCCGATCGCGCAGCTGACGAAGCCGTACGACGAGTACCGCTCGAAGAGTCTCCTCGACGTCCCGACCTCCGACATCGAGCGGGTCACGGTCGTCCGGGGGCCGAACCGCGTCGTCGCCGTCCGCGACGGCACCGGGTGGCGCCTCGAGCAGCCCGTTGCGGACCTCGCGTCGGGCTCGTTCGTCGACCAGCTCCTCGCCGACCTCGCCGGTGTCCGGGCGACCGAGTTCCCGACCGTCGCCGCGGCGGACATGCCGCGGATCGGCCTCTCGCCTCCGGCGGCCGAGGTCCTCCTCGCGAAGGGGAAGGAGATCCTCGCCCGCCTCGCCTTCGGCGCGGCGAAGGCCGACGCCGCGGGGAAGCTCTACGCTTCGCGCGACGGCGTCGTGATGGTCGTCGACGACCGGGCGCAGGAGACTCTCGGGAAGGAGCTCTCGGCGTTCCGCGAGGGACGCCTCCTCCCGCTCGACACCTGGCTCGTCACGCGCGTCGTCTTCGAGAGCGAGACCCTCCGGGCCGGGGCGGAGAAGCTGGACGGGACGTGGCGTTCCGCGGGGCGGGAGGTCGAGGGTCGGATCCCGGAAGACCTCCTCGAGCGACTCGGCCGGGCCGAGGTGCGCCGCTTCGTGGCCGCGAAGGACCTCGCGTCGATCGGCCTCGCGCCCGTGCGCCGGCGGGCTCCCGCCCCGGCGGGCTCGGTCGAGGTGCTCCTCGAGAAGGCGAAGACGCCCGTTCGGATCGCCTTCTTCTCGACGCCGGCGCTCACGGCGGAGCAGCTCGCGGCCGCCCGCGTCGACGGGCGCGGCGACACTCTCGTCGTCGACGCATCCGTCTGGGACGACGTCCGCTCCTTCGCGGCCCGTCTGAAGGCCGCCGGGGCCGCCCCTTCGACCGCCCCGACGGAGACCGCAACGTCTCCTTCCGCTCCGACCGCCATTCCCCGTCCGTAGGTCGTCGGAGCCGCCTGGCGGAAGCCGCGGTCCTGCTCGCGCGCCCGGGCTACTTCTCGGGCGGATCCTCGTCGGTGCGCGCCGGACGGGTCGCAACGGAGCGGTCCCTTTCGGCGGCCTCGCGCTCGAGTCGGGAGACGCGCGCCCTCCGCTCCTGCTCCTTGCGGTCCTCGACTTTCTCGACCTTCTTCTTCGAGGAGCCGAGGAAGGCCCCGGCGGCCAGGACGAGCTTCAGGTGGAGCTGCCCGGTGAACTTCGCCCCTTCCCCCTTCGCCCCGACGAAGCTGGACCCTCCGAGCTTGGCCTCGGAGAAGTCGGCGTGCGCGACGTTCGCCCCCTTGAAGAGCGCGCCCTCGAGGACCGCGCCGACGAGGGTGGAGAAGCGGAAGTCGGCTCCGGAGAAGTCGGCTTCCTGCGCCTCGGCCCCGAGCAGGTTCGTCCCCGAGAAGTCGCCCCCGGGAGCGAGGACGCCCGCCATCCGGGCCCGCTTCAGGTTCGCGCGGCGCAGCGTCGCCCCCTCGAGGCGCGCGCGCTGGAAGATCGCTCCCTCGAGGTTCGCCTCGGTCAGGTCGGCCCGGGAGAGGTCCGCTTCGGTGTAGTTGCCGCCGCGCAGGTTCGCGCCGACGCCGTTCGCCTCGGCGAGCTTCGCGCCGGTGAAGTTCGGGAACTTCAGCTTCGGCGTCCGGAGGTCGAGCTTCTCGAGGTTCGCCTGGGTCAGGTCGGTCTCCTCGAGGAGCGCTCCGAGGAGGATCGAGCGGCGCAGGTCGGCGTCCTTGAAGCAGGCTCTCCGCAGGTTCGCGTCGGAGAAGTCGGCCGCCTGCGCGATCACGCGCTCGAAATCGGAGGACGTCAGGTCGGCGCCGGTGAAGTCGACGCCGGTCAGGTTCGCCCCGCGGAACGTGATCCTCTGCCCCTTCACGCCCCGGAAGCTCGTCCCGGCGAGCTTCGCGTCCCGGAAGAACGCGAGCGTGAGCGTCGACTTGTCGAGCTTCCCGCGCTGGTAGGTGACGCCGTCGAAGACCGCCTGGGAGAGGTCGCACTCCTCGAAGACGCACCCGTCGATCACGACGCCGCGGAAGTTCGCCGCGACGAGCCGGCTGTAGGAGAAGACGCTCCCGGAGAACGTCGTCCCTTCGAGCTTCGCCGTCGACAGGTCGCAGGCCGTCAGGTTCGCCTCGCGCACCGAGGCGTTCTTCAGGTTGACGCCCCGGAGCGAGGCGCCGACGAGGGCGACCTTGTCGAGAGTCTGGTACTCGAGGTCCGTGTTCGAGAGATCGGCGCGCTGGAGGCTCGTCCCGCGGAGGGAGACCCCCTGGAGGTGCGCGCCCGAGAGGTTCGCGCCGTCGAGCTTCGAACCGTCGAGCTTGGAACGGGAGAGGTCGGCGCCGGCGAGGTTCTTCCCCGAGAGGTCGAGGCCGAGGAGGCCGACGTCGGTCAGGTCGGGGGTGATCCCGGCGTGCTCGGCCCTCCACTGGTTCCAGTCGGGACTCTTCAGCGCCTCCAGATGCTCTGAGCTGGCCATCGCGCGGAAGTCTAACGTCTAGAATCCCCCGAATGAGCGCCTCACTTCCCGTCCGCGGCGCCGAGAGGATCCGCCGCGCCCTTCTCGGCTCCTATCCCCTCGTCTACGTGCAGTCCTGGGAGGAGGGGAGGGTCGAGCGAGCCGTCGCGATGCTTGCGCAGAAGTTCTACGAACGACCCGTGCCGTTCGCCGTCTGGACGTGCGTGGAGGGGTGGACGGGGCTCCCGGAGGCCCCGGACGACACGCGAGATCCCGTCGTCGCCCTCGAGGCGGTCCTCCGGGCGAATGGGCCGGGCTTCTTCCTGATGAAGGACCTCCCCGCGCTCTTCGACGGGCGCGCCGACGTCGTCCGAAAGCTGCGCGACGTCTACCGCCAGACGAAGGGGAAGGGGAAGTTCGTGGTGCTCGTGTCGCCGCGGCTCGTCCTGCCCGAGGACCTCAAGAAGGAGGTCTTCCTCGTCGACTACGACCTCCCGGACGAGGCGGAGGTGCGTAACGCGATCTCCGTCCTCGGCAAGCGCTACCTCGGGGAGGCGGGGCTTTCGCCCGCGGACACGGACCGGGTCGTCACCGTCCTGCGCGGCCTGACGCTCGACGAGCTCGAGCACGTCTTCTCGAAGGTCTTCGCCCGGACGCCGCGCTTCGACGAGGGGACGTTCGACGAGCTCCTCGCCGAGAAGGAGCAGTCCTCCCGGAAGGAGGGCGTCCTCGAGTACGTCCCTCCGAGGTTCACGCTCGACGACATCGGCGGCCTCGAGAACCTGAAGGAGTGGCTGCGGAAGCGGCAGCACCTCTTCACGCGCGAGGCGGTCGAGGCGGGCCTCCCGGTCCCGAAGGGGCTCCTGATGATGGGGATGTCGGGCTGCGGGAAGTCGCTCTCGGTCAAGACGATCCCGGCGCTCTGGAACCTCCCGCTCTTCCGCCTCGACATGAACCTCGTCTTCGGCACCGCGAACCCCGAGGCGACGTTCCACCGGGCGCTGAAGACGGTCGAAGGGCTCGCGCCCTCCATCCTCTGGATCGACGAGATCGAGATGGCGATCACGGGCGGGCGCGAGGCCGGCGGCGGCGACCCGGCGCTCGGCCGGATCTTCTCGACCTTCCTCACCTGGATGCAGGAGAAGGAGGCGCTCGTCTTCGTCGCGGCGACCGCGAACCGGATCCACCTGCTGCCGGCCGAGTTCATCCGGAAGGGGCGCTTCGACCAGGTCTTCTTCCTCGACCTCCCGAACGAGACGGAACGGAAGGCGATCTTCACGGTCCACCTGAAGAAGGCGAAGGCCGATTTCACGAAGTTCGACGTCGTCTTCCTCGCGAAGGCGACGAAAGGGTTCAACGGGGCCGAGATCGAGGCTGTGGTCCAGGCTTCCGCGATCGACGCCTTCAACGAGAAGCGGCCCCTCGACGAGGACGCCGTCTCGCGCGTCATCACGAACACCGTCCCGCTCTCGCGGACGATGGACGAGCAGATCAAGGCGATCAAGAGCTGGGCGCACAACCGGGCGCTGTCGGCCTCCCGGGAGAGCGCCACCTGACCCGGCCGCTCCGCGGAGCGCGGGCCGCGGGGGCGGTCAGTTCCAGCGGGGGTCGTCGCCTTCGCGGCGATACGGGGCGAGGAGGTCGATCCTCGACTGGAGGCTCCGGACCTGGTCGAGGACCCACGCGTAGCGCTCCTCGAGGGTCTCCATCGCGAGCAGGGCGTAGCGC
>JAGOBQ010000291.1 GCA_017999215.1 Thermoanaerobaculia bacterium | reverse complement strand
GAGGGCGACCGAGTACGCGCGCCCCCCGCGCGGAGCGTCCGTCACCTGCGCCTCCCTCGCGGAGCGCCGCGGGGAGGCTTCGTGCCCGCTCCGTCCTGGGCCGGCTTGCGGGCCGGCGCCTTTCGGTCGCCCCGGCCGCGACCGGCTCCCTCCTTCGGGGCGCCCCCGCCCGACCGCCGCGGCGCGGGCGCCGGCGTCCAGACGGGGGGCGCGACGCGGTCGTCGCGCCGGGCCGGCGGGACGCCGTGGAGCTGGAAGTCGAGGAGGCGCTTGTCGAAGTCGGCCCGGACGAGCTTCACGCGCAGGTGGTCGCCGAGGCGGAAGACGCGCCCGCTCGACTCGCCCACGAGGCGGTGCTCGACGTCTTCGTACCGGTACCAGTCGTCGCCGAGGGCGTCCATCGGGAGGAGGCCGTCGGCGTAGACGTCCTCGAGGGTGATGAAGAGGCCGAACGGGACGACGGCGGAGACGTAGGCCTCGAACTCCTCGCCGACCTTCTTCGAGAGGAAGACGAACTTCTTCCACGACTGCGCCTCGCGCTCGGCTGACTCGGCGCGCCGCTCGCGCTCGGAGCACTGGGCGGCGGCGTCGGAGAGCCATCGCTCGCGGCTCTCGGCCTCGGCCGCGGCCGGCGGGCGCTTCGCGGCGATCCACTCGCAGAGGGCGCGGTGGACGACGAGGTCCGGGTAGCGCCGGATCGGCGAGGTGAAGTGCGCGTAGTACGGCGCGGCGAGCGCGTAGTGGCCGCGGCACTCGGGCGCGTAGAGCGCCTTCTTCTGCGCGCGGAGGACGAGGTCGGAGACGAACCGCTCCTCGGGCTTCCCCTCGGCCTGGTCGAGGATCGACTGGAAGACGCCCGGGCTGACGGCGTCGTCGTCGGCCGGGACGTCGTAGCCGAGCGGCTCGAGGACGGCGCGCAGGTCGGCGAGCTTGCGCTCGTCGGGGCGGTCGTGGACCCGGTACATCGCCGGAGTCGGGACGAAGAGGAGGTGCTTCGCCACGGCCTCGTTGGCGGCGAGCATGAACTCCTCGACGAGGCGGTGCGCCTCGTTCCGGACGGCCCGGACGATGTCGACGACGTCTCCCTTCTCGCCGAGGATGAGGTCGGCGTCGGGGAGGTCGAAGTCGAGCGCGCCGCGGCCGCGCCGCATCCAGCGCAGGGCGAAGGCCGCCTTGCGGGCGGCGAGGAGCATCGGCCGGACCTCCGCCGGCAGCTTCTCCTCCCCCGGCTCGTCGCCGGAGAAGAACGCCGCGACGTCGGTGTAGGTGAGGCGGGCCCGCGAGCGGATGACGCTCCGGAAGAACTCCGCCTTCACGGTCTCGCCCTTCTCGTCGAGCGTCAGGAGCGCCGTCACCGTCCGACGCTCCTCGTGCGGGCGGAGGGAGCAGAGGTCGGTCGAGAGGCGCTCGGGGAGCATCGGGACGGCGCGGTCGGGGAAGTAGACGGAGGTGCCGCGCTCGAACGCCTCGGCGTCGAGGGCGGTGCCCGGCTTCACGTAGTGGGAGACGTCGGCGATGTGGACGCCGAGCCGGAAGCCCCCTCCCGGAAGCTCCTCGACGGAGATCGCGTCGTCGAAGTCGCGGGCCGACTCGCCGTCGATCGTGACCGAGGTCTCGCGCGTCAGGTCGCGGCGCGCCGCGCGCTCGGCCTCGCCCACGTCGCGGATCGCCCGCTTCGCGTCGTCGAGGACCGCCTTCGGGAACTCGCGGGGGATGCCCCACTTGCGGGCGACGACCTCGACGTCGACCCCTTCCTCGCCCGGGAAGCCGATCAGCTCGGTCACTTCCGCCTGCGCGAGCCGGTGCTCGTCGGGCCAGGAGGTGATCCGGGCGTCGACGTAGATGCCGTCGGGGGCGTCGAGGTCCATCCCGTCGGGAATCCGGAGGAGGGCGTCGATCTTCGTGTCGTACGGGACGAGGACGACGCCGTCGGGGCGGCGCTGGATCCGGCCGACGACGGTCTCCCGCCGGCGGACGAGGACCTTCGTGACGACGCCGACCTCGGCCGGACCGCGATGGCCCGCGTGCCCCTTCGACTTCTCGACCCGGACGAGGACGAAGTCCCCGTCGAGCGCCGAGCCGCCGCCTCCCCGGGCGATCGGGAGGTCGGGGACCCCCGGCTTCCCCGAGAGGAGCCAGGCGCGCCCTTCGCCCCGGAACGCGATCCGCCCCGCCTTCAGGCTCGTGAACTCGATGAGGGAGAGCTTCTCCCCGCGGGTGCGGACGACGAGACCCTTGCGCTCGAGGGCGTCGACCTCGGCGCGGAGGGCCTCGAGAGAGGCCTCGTCGGCCGAGGGGCCGAGGAGCCCCTTCGCGAGGTCGCGGAACGAGAGGATGCGCTGGCCGCGCGGCGCGAGGGCCGCGAGGACGCGGTTGGCGGGGAGTTCGGGTGTCGGAGCGGTCACGATGTCCTTTCGGGGCGTCCCGCCAAGGCAGGCCTCCACCGCGCGAGGCGGGGAGGAGTGGTGCGAAAGGGGGGACTCGAACCCCCACGGCTTGTTAAGAGCCACAAGGTCCTGAGCCTTGCGCGTCTACCAGTTCCGCCACTTTCGCACGAGCGGGGAGCGGGAGGATACGATGCAGCGCGGGTGGCGTCAAACACGGGTGCCCCTCCGGAACGCGGCGTTCGCGCGCCGGGCGCGCTCACCCGGCGAGGTACTCCAGGGCGGCGTCGTCGTCCGGGAAGATCCGGATCAGGGTGTCGAGCCGCGTCAGCTTCAGGAGCGCGACGACGCGGTCCTTCGGGCGGACGATCGCCATCTTCCGCTTCCGCTCCTCGAAGCGCTGGAGGTAGCCGATCAGCTCGCCGAGGCCGGTGGAGTCGAGGGTGTCGATCTGCTCGAAGTCGAGGAGGACCGGCCCTTCGTCCTCCTCGAGCACCTTCTCGAGGAACTCGGAGAACTGGCGGGCGCTCTCGCCGAGCTTCACGACGCCCTGGATGCGGAGGACCGTCGTCCGGTCGCGGCGCTCGCGGAGGATGATCACGCGTGCCCCCCTCCGGCGCGCTCGCGCGCGGCGACGAAGCGCTCGATCCGCGTCCGGTCGCGCGCGGAGAGCTCGAGGAAGCGGAGGCCGAACACGGGGTGGAACGTCGAAGCCTCGTACGCCCGCCGCGCGACCTGGCCGCGGCTCCTCACGGAGGCGGGGTCGTCGGGGAGGTAGAACTCGACGTCGACGACGCGTCCGACGCTCAGCTCGGAGTCCACCTCCGCGAGGAGCCCGTTGACCGAGACGTTCAGCGTCTTTCCGTGGACCGTGACCCCCGCCTCCCGGACCTCGTGGACCCGGAGCATCGTGTTCACCTCGCGGCGCGCGGCGATCTCCGTCAGGCGCCGCGCCTTGTCGAGGAGCTCGCCCTCCGGGAACGGGGCGAGGAGGAAGTCGTTGATCCCGGAGACGAGGCACTCCTCGAGGTGCGTCGAGCCGGAAGGGACGACGACCATGATCGAGACCGACCTCCACCGCGGGACGGACCGGAGCTGCCGGGCGGCCCGGAGGCCTCCCTCGGGGCCGAACGCCTCGTCGAGGACGACGAGGTCGACGGTGGGGACGGAGGGGATGCCGTCCAGCGCCTCGAGGGTCCCGACGCGCGTGACGAGGTAGCCCCCCTGGTCGAGGACCTCCTCGGCCCGGGCGATCCACGCCGACCCCGGCCCCGCGAGGGCGACGTGCCGGATGCCGCCGGGAGACGTCACGCCGGGGTCCCCTTCTTCACGGTGACGGCCCCGGAGCAGACCCTCCGCCCCTCGCCGTCGGTGACCGTCCCCTGGAAGCGGACGATCGGGCCGAGGACGCCGGCGATCCGCACGTCGACGTCGAGCAGGTCGCCGCTCCGGGCCTCCCTGTCGAACTCGAAGTCGGAGACCCCGGCGAGGAAGCCGGTGCGGCCGATCCCGGGATCGCCTCCCTCGAGGAGGAGCGCCGCCTGCGCGACGACCTCGACGAGCGTGAGGGGCGGCAGGGCCTCCCCCGCCTCCGTTCGCCGCCCGTTCACGGTCACGAGCGCCCGGACCCGTCCCTCCGCGGGACCGCGCTTCTCCATGGTCCGCTCGACGAAGCGGAACGGGTACGCGTGCGGGAGGGGCTCGGGGACGGGAGTCACGCCGCCTTCGACCGGACGAACTCGCAGAGGGCGTCGACGGAGGCGAAGGCCTTGACCCCCACCTCCTCGTCCTGGACCTTGATGCCGAACTCCTTCTCGATGCCGAGAACGAGCTCGAGCGCGTCGATCGAGTCGAGCCCGAGGCCGCTCGGGTCGTCCCCGAACAGGGGTGCGTCGTCCTTGATCGTCGCGGGGTCGATCTCCAGCTTCAGCTGGCGGACGATCAGCGACTTGACGCGCCCCTTCAGCTCTTCAACCTGCTCCATTCCGCCTCCTTCCGGGCGATGGCCGGGAGTATATCGAGCGCGGCGCCCCGCGGGACGCGCGCCTCTCAGCCGACGAAGCCGCCGTCGACGCGGATCGTCTGGCCGGAGAGGTACGCCGCGCCGTCGGAGCAGAGGAACGCCACGAGCGGGGCGACGTCCTCCGGGACTCCGAAGCGCCGGACGGGGATCCGCTTCGTGAAGTCCTCGCGGGCTTCCTTCGAAAGGAACGAGATCATCTCCGTCTCCACGAAGCCGGGCGCGACGCAGTTCACCGTGACTCCGTAGGGTCCGACCTCGGCGGCGAGCGACTTCGTGAAGGCGACGAGCGCCCCCTTCGCCGCGGCGTAGTTCGTCTGGCCGGCCGAGCCCATGAGCGCCGCGAGGGAGGAGATGTTCACGATGCGCCCCCAGCGGCGCCGGAGCATCCCGCGGACGACGGCCTTCGTCGACCGGAACGCCCCGCCGAGCGACGTGTCGATCACCTCGTCCCAGTGCGCCTCCGGCATGAGCGCGAAGAGGCCGTTGCGAAGGGTCGCCGCGTTGTTCACGAGGACGTCGACCCCCCCCCGCTCCGCGTCGAGGCGGTCCGCGACGGCCACGATCTCGTCCCGGGAGGTCGCGTCGGCCTTCGCGGCCTCGGCGCTCCCTCCGCTCTCGGCGATCCTGCGGACCGTCTCGGCCGCCCCGGTCTCGTCGGAGCGGTAGGTGACGAGGACGTGGAGCCCGTCGGCCGCGAGACGCTCGGCGATCGCCCGCCCGATCCCGCGCGACCCGCCGGTCACCCAGGCGACCTTCTGCCTCTCGGTCACGCGACCTCCTCGCCGGCCGCGGGCCGGGCGGCGACCCGGAGGGCCGGCGCGCCGAGGGCCGAGGCGAAACGCGCGATCCCGGCGGGGTCCTCGAGGACGTCGGCCCGCGAGCTCCGGAGCGTCCAGCGGTGCATCTTCGAGAGGAGGTCGCCCGGTCCCACCTCGACGAACCGGGTCTCGCCGGCCGAGGCCATCGCCAGGAGGACGTCGACCCAGCGGGACGTCCGGGCGATCTGGCTCGAGAGGACCAGGCGGGCCTCCTCCTCGCTCCGGACGACGCGGCCGAGCATCGGGGCGTAGAGCGCGGCCCGGCCGGGCCAGGTGAGGCGGATCCGTTTCGCGACGAACTCCGCGAGCTCGACGGCCACCGGCTCGAGCGCCGGAGAGTGCATCGGCCAGCCGAGCGGGAGCGCCTCGGCCTTGAGGGCGTGCATCGCGAGGTGGTCGAGCGCGCGGAGCACCGGCTCGCGCCGCCCCGTGAGGACGACCTGCTGGGCGGCGTTGACGTTGCCGATCGCCAACTCGTGCGGGTCCCGCGTCAGGCGCGCGAGCTCGGACGCGACCTCCAGCTCGGGGAGGCCGATGACGAACCCCATCGCCCCCGCGGGCGCCTTCTCCCGAAGGAGCCGCTCCGCCTCGAGGAGGACGTCGAGCGC
>JAGOBQ010000290.1 GCA_017999215.1 Thermoanaerobaculia bacterium | reverse complement strand
GAGCCGGACGTGGTTCGCGGGCGCCTGGTTCGGCTACGGCTTCCACGAGGACGGGCTGCGGTCGGGCCTCGAGGCCGCCGTCTCGCTCGGCGCGGAGCCGCTGTGAGCGGAAGGGAGACGAAGGCGCCGCTCGCCTCCGCGCTCTACGTCGGCACGGTCCGCCACCGGCGTCGCTCGCCGAGGCCCCACGCCTTCTCGTACCCCGTCTACCAGCTCCTTCTCGACCTCGACGAGCTGCCGCGCGTCGAGGAGGAGGTCGGCCTCTTCCGGCACAACCGGAACGGCTGGAACGCCCTCTTCGACCGCGACTACCTCGGTCCGGCGGAGAGGCCGATCAAGGACAAGCTCCGCGACTGGCTCGCCGCGCGCGGGCACGTCCTCGGCGAGCGGCGCGTCCTCCTCCTCACCCACGCCCGCGTCCTCGGCTACGCCTTCAACCCGGTGAGCTACTACTACGTCCTCGGGGAGGACGGCCGCCTCGACCTCGCCGTCGCCGAGATCAACAACACGTTCGGCGAGACGTTCGGCTACGTCCTGACGCGCCGCGGGGCCGAGAAGGGGATCTCGACGCCCCGCTTCCCGAAGGTCTTCCACGTCTCGCCGTTCCTCCCGATGAAGCTCGAGTACGAGTTCCACCTCTCGGTCCCGGGCGAGAGCCTCGCCGTCCACGTCGACGAGTACGAGGAGGGCGAGAAGGTCTTCGACGCGACCTTCTCGGCGCGGCGGCGGCCGCTGACGACGGCGAGCCTCGCGACGGCGCTCCTCGCGCACCCCCTGATGCCGGCGAGGGTCATCGCCTGGATCCACTGGCAGGCGCTGAAGCTCTGGCTGAAGGAGATCCCCGTCTACACCCGCCCCGAGCCTCCGGCCGGGCTGATCCACACCAGGAGAGCCGCGTGACCACGCTCGAATCGACCTCCGACGCCCTCGTCGCCGAAGCCGCCTCGCCGGGGATCCTCGACCGCCTCGCCGCGCGACTCGTCCTCCGCGCGCTCGAGGGGCTCCGAGAGGGGGCCGTCCTCCTGACGCTCCCCGACGGGACGACGCGCCGCTTCGGGCGCGACGACACCCGCCCCGTCCGCATCGTCGCCCGTTCCTGGCGCCCGTTCCGGTCGCTCCTTCGGGCCGGCGACCTCGGCGCCGCGGAGGCCTATCTCGACGGCGAGTGGACGGCGGACGACCTGCCGGGCCTCGTCCGGCTCTTCGCGCGGAACGCCGACCTCCTCGACCGCGAGATGTGGGTGACCCGCCTCGCGAGCGCGGCGGACCGGCTCCTCCACGCGAGGAACCGGAACAGCCGGGCCGGCTCGCGGCGGAACGTGAGGGCGCACTACGACCTCGGCAACGACCTCTACGAGACCTTCCTCGACCCCTCGATGACCTACTCCTGCGCGCTCTTCGAGACGGGGGACGACACGCTCGAGGAGGCGCAGGTCAGAAAGCTCCGGAGGATCGCGGAGAAGGCCCGGATCCGCCCCGGCGACCACGTCCTCGAGATCGGCTGCGGGTGGGGCTCGTTCGCCCTCCTCGCCGCGCGGGAGTACGGCGCCCGCGTCACCGGGATCACGCTCTCGACCGAGCAGGCGGCCCGGGCGCGGGAGCGGGTGTCGCGGGAAGGGCTCGAGGATCGGGTCGAGATCCGCCTCGTCGACTACCGCGACCTCCCGGCCGAGGGAAGGACGTACGATCGGGTCGTGTCGATCGAGATGCTCGAGGCGGTGGGAGAGGAGTTCCTTCCGGGCTACTTCGAAGTCGTCGACCGTCTTCTCGCGCCCGACGGACTCGCGGTGATCCAGTCGATCACCGTTCCCGACGACCGCTACGCCCGCTACCGCCGCCGCCCCGACTTCATCCAGAAGCACGTCTTCCCGGGGAGCCACTGCCCGTCCGTCGGGGCGATCGTCTCGGCCGTCTCGGCCCGCTCGCGCCTCCTCGTCCACCACCTCGAGGACGTGGGGGCCCACTACGCCGAGACCCTCCGGAGGTGGCGCGAGGCATTCCTCGCGAATCTCCCGCGAGTGAAGCAGCTCGGCTACGACGAGCGCTTCACGCGCCTCTGGGACTTCTACCTCGCCTACTGCGAGGGAGGCTTCGCCGCCCGGCACATCGGGGACGTCCAGGTCGTCCTGACCCGCTCCGGCAATCGCGCCCTCGGACCCGTGCCCGGCTACCGGGGAGAGGCGTGATCGAGTTCCTGCGCCGGCGGCTCGTCCGCCCCGTCGTCGAGCAGCTGACGCAGGGACTCTCCCCCGACGCGATCGCCCTGACGATCGCGGTCGGCCTGGCGATCGCCGTCATCCCCGTCGTCGGGACGACGACGATCCTCTGCACGACGGCGGCGATCGTCCTCCGGCTCAACCAGCCGCTCATCCAGGCGATCAACTACCTCTCGTTCCCGCTCCAGCTCGCCTTCATCCTCCCGTACCTGAAGCTGGGCCGGCTCCTCTTCGGCGGGCCGGTCATCCGGATGAAGGCCGAGGAGCTCGCGGCGTTCGTGACGTCGCGGCCGGGGGAGGCGTTCGAGGTGCTCTGGCGGGTGACGCTCCAGGCGGTCGGCGCCTGGGCGCTCACCGCCCCCCTGATCGCCGGCGCGGTCTTCTTCGCGGTCCGGCCCGTCCTGCGCGGCGCCGCGCGCCGGCTCCGGCCGCCGAGGACGACGGCGGCGCCCGCCGCGGGGCTCGAGGCGATGCCGGTCGCGACCGTCGAGGATCGCAATGGCCGCTGAGCGTCCCTGGGCCGAGGTCGCCCTCGAGCGGGGCCTCGTCCCGGACTCCCTGGTCCGGAGGAGGATCCGCAAGCTCCTCCGGCAGCGGCTCGCCGAGGAGCGGGTCGACGACGCCGAGGCCGCGCTCGAGCGCGAGGAGCGGCTCGTCGCCCAGATGCGGGAGAGCCCGATCGCCCTCGCGACGACCGAGGCGAACGAGCAGCACTACGAGGTCCCGCCCGCGTTCTTCGACCTCGTCCTCGGTGCGCATCGGAAGTACTCCTCCGGACTCTGGTCCGAGGGTGTGACGACTCTCGACGCGGCCGAGGCCGCGATGCTCGCCCTCACCTGCGCGCGCGCCCGGCTCGAGAACGGCCAGAACGTCCTGGAGCTCGGCTGCGGGTGGGGCTCCCTGACGCTCTGGATGGCCGAGCGCTACCCCGCCTCGCGGATCGTCGCCGTCTCGAACTCGAGGAGCCAGCGCGAGACCATCGAGGCGCGGGCGGCGGAGCGGGGCCTCGCGAACATCAAGGTCGTCACGTGCGACATGAACGTCTTCGACCCGGCGACGGGCCCGGCCTTCGACCGCGTCGTCTCGGTCGAGATGTTCGAGCACATGCGCAACTGGCCCGAGCTCCTCGGCCGGATCGCCTCGTGGCTGAAGCCCGACGGGCGGCTCTTCGTCCACGTCTTCTCCCACCGCGACCTCTCGTACCCTTTCGTCGCGAGGGACGAGAGCGACTGGATGGCCCGGAACTTCTTCACGGGCGGCCTCATGCCGTCGGACCACCTCCTTCTCCGCTTTCCCGACCACCTCCTCGTGGAGGAGCGCTGGCGCGTGAACGGCACGCACTACGCGCGAACGGCGGAGGCGTGGCTCGCGAACTTCGACCGGAACCGGAAGGCTGTCCGCTCCCTCTTCTCGGGGACCTGGGGCCCCGGCGTTGCGCGGCGACGGGTGGCGGAGTGGCGCGTCTTCCTGATGGCCTGCGCGGAGCTCTGGGCGTTCGGCGGCGGGAACGAGTGGATGGTCTCCCACTACCGGCTCCGCCGCCGCTTCGCCTGAGGAGCGCGGCGCGCCGCCCCGGCTACACTTCGGAGAGATCGACCCGGAGGTGACCCGTGCTGTTCGACAAGAGCAAGCTCCGCCTTCCCGACACGGAGGACGCGCTGGAGGGACGCCCCACGCCTCTCTCCGTCCCGAACCGCCATTTCGTGAACGGGAGAGAGATCCTCCCGCCGTTTCCGGCCGGCCTCGAGAGGGCCGTCTTCGGGATGGGCTGCTTCTGGGGCGCCGAGAAGGCGTTCTGGGCGCTCCCCGGCGTCTACACGACGGCCGTCGGCTACTCGGGCGGGCTGACGCCAAACCCGACGTACAAGGAGGTGTGCACGGGTCGGACCGGGCACGCCGAGGTCGTCCTCGTCGTCTTCGACCCGGCCGCGGTCGCGTTCGGGCAGCTCCTGAAGCTGTTCTTCGAGAAGCACGACCCGACGCAGGGGATGCGGCAGGGGAACGACGTCGGGACGCAGTACCGTTCCCTGGTCCTCACGCACTCCGCGGAGCAGGACCGGCTCGCCGCCGCGGTCCGCGACGCCTATCAGGAGGTTCTCCTCTCGAGGGGCTACGACCGGATCACGACGGAGATCCGGCCGGCGGGGCCCTTCTATTACGCCGAGGAGGCGCACCAGCAGTACCTCGCGAGGAACCCCCTCGGCTACTGCGGCCTCGGCGGCATCGGGATCGCCTGCCCGGCGGGGCTCGGCGTCGAGGGGTAGGCAGCGGCGCGCGACCTCAGCCGCGCTCCTGGTGGGTGTCCCCGAGGAGGCCGCGCGCGAGGGCCGGCAGCAGGACGAGGGCGCCGACCATGTTCATGAGGAAGAGGAAGCAGAGGAGCAGCCCCATGTCGGCCTGGAACTTCAGCGGCGAGAAGATCCAGGTCGCGACGCCGAGCCCGAGCGTGATCCCCGTGAAGAGGACGCCGTTGCCGGTGATCGCGAGCGTCTTCCGGTAGGCCTCGGTGAGCGGCACCCCGTCCCGGTAGAGCGACCGGAACCGGGCGAAGATGTAGATGCCGTAGTCGACGCCGACGCCCACGCCGAGCGCGACGACGGGAAGCGTCGACACCTTCAGGCCGATCTTCAGCCACGCCATGAGCGCGTAGGCGAGGAGGGAGACGAGGGCGAGCGGGACGAGGATGCAGATCGTCCCGCGGAGCGACCGGAAGGAGAGCAGGCAGAGGACGACGACGGCCCCGAAGACCCAGGCGAGGATCGGGAACTGGGCCGCGGAGACCGCTTCGTTCGTCGCGGCCATCACCCCGACGTTGCCGGTCGCGAGGCGGAACTTCACGTCGGGGTGGCCGTGCTCGGCCTCGAATCGCTTCACCTCGGCGACGATCCGCTGGATGGTGTCGGCCTTGTGGTCGGCCGTGAACATCATCACCGGCATGACGCTGCAGTCGGAGTTCAGGAGGCCGGAGGTCGTCGGGACGTAGGTGACCGACTGCTGGAGGACGGACTGGTTGCGCGAGAGGACCCGCCACTTGGGGGACCCCTCGTTCCAGCCCGCGTTCAACATCTTCGCGATCGCGGGGAGGGTGATGGTCGACTGGACCCCCTCGACGTTCTCCATGTGCCACGCGAAGTCGTCGATGGTCGACATGACGGAGTGGTCGACGCACCCCTCGGGCTTCGTCTCGACGATGGCGGTGAGGATGTCGACGCCGATCGAGAACTTCGACGTGATGACGGCGCTGTCGACGTTGTAGCGCGAGTCGGCGCGCAGCTCGGGGACGCCCCGGTGAAGGTCGCCGACCTTCACGTCGCGCCCCTTCCAGAAGCCGAGGGCGAAGAGGACGACCGCCACGCCGACGATGACGGCGGCGGGCCTCGGCGCGGAGACCTGCGCGAGCCGGCGCCAGAGGCCGGCCATGTGCTCGGCCCGGCGGTGGAGCCGGGCGTTGTAGTCGGCGGGGTAGTGCAGGTAGGAGAGGACGACCGGGATCAGAACGAGGTTCGTCAGGATGATGACGGCCACGCCGAGGCTCGCCGTGATCGCGATCTCCTGGATGACCCGGATCTTGATGAGGAGGATCGTCAGGAACCCGATCGTGTCCGAGGCGAGCGCGATGAACCC
>JAGOBQ010000015.1:6872-19521 GCA_017999215.1 Thermoanaerobaculia bacterium | reverse complement strand
ACTCGCCCGTCTTCACGTACGACGCGAAGATGTTCCCGAACGTGGAGTCCTCGTGGCCGGGGACGACGATCGGCAGGCCGGCCCGCGCGGCGGCGAGGAGCCAGCACTCGTCGGGGTTCCCCTCGTACAGCTCGGCGGGGATCGTCGTGACGAGCTCGTAGAAGTACTCGTGCCAGAACCGGCGCTCGCCGCGCTCGGTGGCCCGCTTCCACATCGGGACGACGTACTTCTCCACGGCGCGGAACGCCTCGTCCTCGGGGATGCTCGTGTCCGTGACGCGGCGCATCCGCTCCTCGAGGATCCTCGTGTCGTCCTGCTTCGTCAGGTAGCGGTAGTCGGGGAAGTCCTTGTAGCTCCGGTGCGCGACGAGGCGGAAGAGCGACTCCTCGAGGTTCGCGCCGGTGACCGACAGCCCGTGGATCAGGCCCGCGCGGATCGCCGGGGCCATCGTGATCCCGAGCTGCGCCGACGACATCGCGCCGGCCACGGCCCAGAACATCCTCCCGCCGGCCTGGACGTGCCGCCAGTAGGCGAGCATGGCGTCCCTCGTGGCGCGGGAGTTGAAGTTGCGGTAGTTCGCGAGGATGAAGTCGTGGATGGGTGTGGCGTTCGTCATCGGCTCTCCCTCGTTCGATCCGGGGCGGCGAGCGTAGCCCGACTTCCGGGAGCGCTCAATGCGCTTGGGGAGGGGCCGCCGCCGGGCCGGCCGCCGGGTCAGGCCCGGGGCCCCTCCCGCTCCGGCGCCTCGTTCCCGTACCGCGCCGTCAGGAGCGCGGCGGTGGCGAGGCCGCCGAGGGCCGCGACCACGAGGATCGCGAGGAGCTGCGTGAAGCCGCCGACCGTGGCCGGCCGGAAGAAGGCTCCGGCGGCGGCGGCGAGGTCGAAGCCGGCGGCCGGGTCCTTGCGATACGCCTTGATCGCGACGAGGCCGATCATCCAGAGGCCGCCGACGAGCGCCGAGGCGAGCGCGCCGGTGATCCCGCCCCTCACGATCTGCCGCCGGGTCATCCGCCGCCGCACCTCGACCGTCTCGACCGTGAAGCGCGGCTCGCGGGTCCCGAGCGGGGAGAACCGCTGCAGGAGCAGGAGACCCGGGACGCCGGCGGCGATCGTGAACCAGAAGAACGTCCGCCAGCCGGCGGCGTCGACGATGAGGCCGGTGATCGGCCCGCCGAGGATGCGGGGGAGCCCGAAGAGCGACGAGAAGAGGGCGTACTGCGTCGCCGAGAAGCGCTTCTCGGTCATCCGCAGGAGAAGCACGCCGAAGGCCCCCATGCCGAGGCCGCTCGTGACCATCTCGAACGCCATCGCTCCGTACATGACCGGGCGGCTCCCCGGCTGGTAGGTGATCAGGACGTAGCCGATGTTCGA
Source organism: Thermoanaerobaculia bacterium (assembly GCA_017999215.1). Taxonomy (GTDB): domain Bacteria; phylum Acidobacteriota; class Thermoanaerobaculia; order UBA5066; family UBA5066; genus UBA5066. The sequence continues at coordinate 18,150 of JAGOBQ010000015.1, read as the reverse complement.
GAAGATCTGGAAGAAGCCGAAGATCCAGAGCGCGTGGCCGAGGCCGATCCGGGTGCAGGCGACGCCGCCGAGGAACGTGCCGGTGATCGTCAGCGCGACGCCGGCGGTGCCGAGGACGAAGCCGCGGTCGAAGCCGCCGTACCCCATGTCGATGAGGAACGGCCGCAGCAGCGACTGCGAGAGCGCGTCGGCCAGCTTGTAGAGGACGACGAAGACGAGGATCTCGACGGCGCGGTGGCGCGAGAGGCACTCGAGGAACGGCAGCCAGACCGCGTCGCGCAGCGTCTTCGGGGCGACGGTCTCCTCCTCCGGCTCGGGCGACCGCCACGTCACGAGGAGGAGCGGGAGGTAGGAGAGCGCGAGGAGGACGTTGACCGCGCCCCAGCCGAGGCTCGCCGCCGCCCAGATCGCGAGCCCTCCCGAGAGGGTCATTGCCGCCCGGTAGAGCGCCATCCGCAGGCCCACCGCGACGCCGTGCTCCTCCTTCCGGAGGACGTCCACGGCGTAGGCGTCGATCGCGATGTCCTGCGTCGCGCCCGCCAGCGCCACGGCGAGCGTGACGGCGAGGGCGACCCAGGGCGTCTCGGGGCGGCTCCCGACGCCGGAGAGGGCGAGCCCCGCGAGGACGAGCGCCCCCTGCGCGACGGCGATCCAGCCGCGCCGCCGGCCCCAGAACGGCAGCCGGAAGCGGTCCATGAGCGGCGACCAGAGGAACTTGAAGGACCACGGGGCCTGCGCGAGCGTGAAGAGGCCGACGACGCGGATGTCGACGCCGATCGAGCGCATCCAGTCGGGGATCGCGATCCAGACGAGCCCGAGAGGCAGGCCCGAGGAAAACGACAGCGCCGCGACCGCCGCCACCCGCGACAGCGTTCCCTTCCGTGCCCCTCCCGACGCCGCCGCGCCCGGCTCGCTCATGGCCGGCGGATTCTACGGGGCCGCCGAGCGTTCGCGTGGCGGAAGGCCGCTCGCAGGGGGGCGGAGCCTGCGGCCGCTCGCCGGGCGATCGGTTTCGACACCTCCGGGGCGCCCTGCTAGCCTCGCCGGATGCCGCGGCCGCGCCGCATCCGTTTCGGGATGCGAAACGGAGACGCGTGGAGGCCCGATGACCCGCCTGTCCCTTCTGCTCCCCCTGATCGCCGTCCTCTCGATCCTGCCCGGCTGCGGACCGGGAGGAGACGCGGCGGCGCCCGCCGCCGCGCCGCCCCAGGTCCGGACGATCCGCATCGCCCCGGAGGACGTCGTCCTGACGACGACCGTCGTCGGCACGCTCGAGCCCTCGGCGCGGGTCGTCGTCGCCGCCCAGGAGGAGGGGGTCGTCACGGCGGTCGCCGTCCGCGAGGGGGACCGGGTCGCCGCGGGGGACCTCGTCGTGCAGCTCGACGACCGGCGGATCCGGGCCGAGCTGGCGGAGGCGGAGGCGCGGCTCCTCGACGCCCGCGCCCAGGCGCGGCGCGCGAAGGCCCTCGAGGGGGACGGCCTCATCTCGCCCTCGGACGCCGACACGATCCGGGCCTCCGAGGCGATGGCGGAGGCGCGGGCCGAGCTCCTCCGCACGAGGGTCTCGTTCACGCGGATCACGGCTCCTGTCGCGGGCGTCGTCCTCGCGCGGCGCGTGGAGGTGGGGAACCTCGCCTCGGCGCGCACGCCGCTCGTCGAGCTGGCGGCCGGCCCGGGGCTGCTGCTGCGTGTTCCGGTCTCCGAGCTGGAGGTCGTCCACCTCCGCACCGGAGACGCGGCGACGGTGAAGGTCGACGCCCTCCCGGACGTCTCGATGGCCGCCCGGATCGCCCGGATCTTCCCGGCCGCCGAGGGGACGACGCGGCAGGTGACGGTCGAGCTGTCTCTCGTCGATCCACCGGCCGCCGTCCGGCCCGGGTTCCTCGCGCGGGCCCGCATGGTCGTCGAGAAGCGAAAGGGCGTCCTCCTCGTCCCCGAGCCGGCGCTCCAGCGCGGGTCGGAGACGCCGCACTTCGTCTGGGTCCTCGACGGCGACACGGCGCGCGTCCGCCCCGTCGAGCCGGGGGAGCGGGTGGACGGACGGGTCGTGATCCGCACGGGTCTCGCGGCCGGCGACGAGGTCGTCGTGGAAGGGCTCGTCCGCCTGCGCGACGGGGGACCGGCCCGGCGCGCGGCTGGGGAGGCCGGGTCGTGAGCGGCAACGGGGAGCGCCGGGGCTTCGTCCACTGGTCGATCGTCCGCCCCGTCGGCACGTCGATCATCGCCCTCGCGATCTGCATCCTCGGCGTGTCGATGATGGGGCGGCTCGCGGTCGACCTCCTGCCGCGGATCGTCTACCCGCAGATCGGCGCGCGGGTGAGCAACCCCGGCGTCGACCCGGAGGTGATGGAGCAGACGGTCACGAAGCTCCTCGAGCGCAGGCTCGCGACGACCGAGAACGCGATCCTCATCACCTCGGAGTCGTCCGAAGGGGACAGCGACGTCGACATCCACTTCTCCTACGGGACCGACGTCGACGTCGCGCTGCGCGACGCCTCGACGAAGCTCGACCAGGCCCGATCGGCCCTCCCCGAGGAGGCCGAGCCGCCGTCGATCGGAAAGCGGGACCCGTCGCAGATCCCCGTCCTGAACTTCGCCGTGTCCTCGCCGACCCGGGACGAGGGGTGGCTCAAGCGCTGGTGCGAGGACCAGCTCTCCCGCCAGCTCCTGACCGTCGAAGGGGTCGCCTCGGTCGACGTGGCGGGAGGCCTCGACCGGGAGATCCAGGTCCGGCTCGACCCCGAGCGGCTCCGCTCGTACCGGCTGACCGTCTCCGAGGTCCTGACGCGCGTGCGCGAGGAGAACCAGGACATCGCGGCGGGGCGCCTCCAGTCGACGAGCCGGGACGTCGTGTCGAAGACGAAGGGGAAGTTCACCTCGCCCGCCGACATCGCGGCCGTCCGCCTGCCGCTGCCGGGCGGCGGCGACGTCGCCCTCTCCGACGTGGCCCAGGTGCGCGACACCCACCTCGACGACCGGGTCTTCGCCCGCCTCGACGGCAAACCGGCCGTCCAGGTCGCGATCTCCAAGCAGCCCGACGCGAACACGGTGCAGGTCGTCGACGGCTGCAACCGGGTCCTCGAGCGCCTGAAGCGCGACGGCTTCTTCCCGCCCGACGTGATCACCCAGGTCACGCAGGACCAGGCCTTCTTCGTCCGGGCCTCGGTGAGCGGCGTCGGCGAGGCCGCCGCGCTGGGCGGAGGCCTGGCGATGCTCGTCGTCTTCCTCTTTCTTCGCTCGGTGCGGCGGACGCTGATCATCGGGACGGCGATCCCGATCTCGATCCTGGGGTGCGTCGCCCTGATGGGGACCTCCGGCCTGACGCTCAACATCATGTCGCTCGGCGGGCTCGCGCTCGGCGTCGGGATGCTCGTCGACAACGCCATCGTCATGCTCGAGAACATCGACCGGCACCAGAGGGAGCACCCCGACCCGGTCGAGGCGGCGCACGTCGGCGCCGGCGAGGTCTCCTCGGCGGTCGTCGCCTCCACGATCACGAACCTCGCCTCCGTCGCGCCGTTCCTCCTGATCACCGGCCTGGCGGCGCTCCTCTTCCGCGAGCTCCTCCTGACGATCTCGTTCTCGATCGTCGTCTCGCTCGTCGTCGCCCTCACGCTCGTGCCGATGCTCGCGGCCCAGCTCTTCAAGCTGAAGGCCTCCTCGGGCCTCGAGCGGGTGCGGCTCCTGCGGGCGGTCCCCGCGGCGATGGACGCCGTGACCCGCGCCTACAGCGCCGTCCTCCCCGGCGTCCTCCGGCACCGGACGGCCGTCCTCGTCGTCGCGGTCCTCCTGTTCGTCGGCAGCGCCGTCTTCGCCACCCGCCTCGGGAACGAGTTCCTGCCGCAGGTGGACGACGGCCGCTTCCGGGTCTCGATCGAGCTGCCGGTCGGCACGCCCGTCGACGTGACGAACCGGGCCACGCTTGCGGCGGAGAAGGTCGTCCGCGACCTCCCCGCGGTCCGGCACGTCTTCGCGGCGGCCGGCGGCGGGATCTGGGGGCGCGGCATGTGGGTGAGGCCCCGTTTCGCGAGCATGGAGGTCGAGGTCGAGCCGCGGAGGAGCCGCGGAATGACGGCCTCCGCGTGGCTGCAGCGCGCCCAGGCCGAGCTCTCCGCCCTGCCCGAGCTCGCCGACGCGCGCGTCCGGGTCCAGCCACCGCGCATCCGCGGCCTGCGCACGTCGACCGGCACCGAGGACCTCGAGGTGAAGGTCTTCGGCGACGACCTCCCGACGCTCCAGCGCCTCGGCGAGGAGGTGGAGGCGCGCCTCGGGAAGCTCGCGGGCCTCTCGAACGTCGAGACGAGCCTCAAGGAGACGGCGCCCGAGCTGCGCGTCGTCGTCGACCGGCGGCGCGCCGCGGACCTCGGCCTCGACGTGGGCGAGGTCGGGCGGACGGTGAGGACGGCCGTCGGCGGCTCGGTCGCCACGCGGCTGACGGAAGGCGACCGGGAGTTCGACGTGAGGGTCCGGTTCGACCCGGCCAAGGTGCGGGACGCGGGCGAGATGGCCTCGCTCCCCCTCTTCCCCCGCAGCGGCGCGGCGCTGCGCCTGCGCGACGTGGCCGAGGTGCGCGAGAGCTCGGCGCCGCAGACGATCCAGCGGGAGAACCAGAACCGGCTCGTGACCGTCGGCGCCTCGGTCCTCCCGCAGGTCTGGTCGATCAGCGAGGCGACGGAGGAGGCGCGGAAGGCCCTCGCCGACCTGGCCCTGCCGGACGGCTACACGGTGAGGTTCGGCGGCCAGCAGGAGGCGATCGATGCGAACCGCCGCGTCCTCGTCACCGTCGTCCTCCTCGCGGTCTTCCTCGTCTTCGCGGTGATGGCGATCCAGTACGAGTCGCTCGTCAACCCGCTCGTCATCATGGCGGCGATCCCTCTCGCCCTCGTCGGCGTCGTCCTCGCCCTGATGCTGGCCGGGCTGCCGATGTCGGCGCCGGTCATGCTCGGCGTCATCCTCCTCGCGGGGATCGTCGTCAACAACGGGATCCTCCTCGTCGAGTACTTCGAGATCCGCCGGGCCGGTGGCACGCCGAGGCTGGAAGCCGTCCTGGCCGCGGCGCCGCTGCGCGTCCGCCCGATCGTCATGACCGTCCTGACGACGACCGTCGGCATGCTCCCGCTCGCCCTGAACCACGCGGAAGGGGGCGAGCTGATGAACCCGATGGCCGTCGCGGTCATCGGCGGCCTGACGCTCTCGACGCTTCTGACCCTGTTCGTCGTCCCGTGCCTCTACCTCACCCTCACCGGCCTCGCCGACCGGATGCGGCGGAGGTTCCTGACGGAGGGGGCGGGCGACGTGGCGGGGCCGGCGTGACCCGAACGCGCGAAGAGCACCTCGCGGCGCTCCGCGCCCTCCTCGGCGAGGGCGCCGTGGTCGTCGAGCCGCCCGAGCTGGAGCGCTACGAGAAAGGGTGGCGGTACGGCCGCGGGAAGGCGCTCGCGGCGGCGCGGCCGTCGAGCACGGAGGAGGTCTCGCGCCTCCTCCGCCACGCCTCCGACGACGGCCTTCGCGTGGTGGCGCAAGGGGCGAACACGGGCCTCGTCGGGGCGTCGACGCCGGACGGGAGCGGCGAGATGCTCGTCCTGAGCCTCGAACGGCTCAGCCGGACGATCGAGGTCGACCCGGTGGGCCGGACGGTGACGGCGGACGGCGGGGTCCTCCTGAGCCAGCTCGACGCCGCCCTCGAGGAGCACGGCCTCCTCTTCCCGATCGACCTCGGGGCCGACCCCTCGATCGGCGGGATGGTCGCGACGAACACCGGCGGAACGCGGCTCCTTCGCTACGGAGACGTTCGCCAGAACCTCCTCGGCCTCGAGGCAGTCCTCGCCGACGGCACGGTCCTCGACCTGACGCGCCCGCTCCGGAAGAACAACACGGGCTTCGACGCGCGCCAGCTCTTCGTCGGCACGTCCGGGGTCTTCGGCGTCGTGACGAAGGTCGTGATGCGCGTCGTCCCGCGCCCCGTCCAGAGGGTGACGGCGCTCGTCGGCCTCTCCTCGGGGGCCGGCGTCCTCGGCCTCCTCGCGCGCCTCGAGGGTCGCCTCGGCGAGGTGCTCACCGCCTTCGAGGCGATCGGCGCCGCCGCCCTCGCCCCCGTCTTCCGCCACCAGCCGCGCCTGCGCGACCCGTTCGGCGGCCGGCATCCGGCCTACACGGTCCTCGTGGAGCTCTCCTCGACGCTCGACACGTCGCGCCTCGCGCTCGACGACCTCCTCGAGTCGGCGCTCGCCGAGCAGCTCGAGGCCGCGGACGGCGGCGAGATGACGGACGTCTTCCCCGGGAAGCCGTCGGAGCTCTGGGAGATCCGCCACCACGTCTCCGAGAGTCTCCGCCAGGAAGGCGAGACGCTCGCCTTCGACGTCTCCGTCCCGCGCTCCTCTCTCGCCGCCTTCGTCGACGCCGCGCGCGCGACGGTGGCCGCGGGGTGGCCGTTCGTCCGCTTCTGCGACTACGGCCACTGGGGGGACGGCGGCGTCCACGTGAACCTGATCTGGAACCCGGCCGAGGCGCCGCGGCCGGCCGCCGAGCTGAAGGCCGAGCTGCAGCCGCGGCTCTACGACCTCGCCGTCACCCGTTTCGGCGGCAGCTACAGCGCCGAGCACGGGATCGGCCCGCACAACCAGGCCTTCTACGACCTCTACACGCCGGAGCTCGTGAAGGAGGTCTGCCGCCTGCTCAAGATGCGGCTCGACCCCGCGGGGCTCCTCGGGACGGTCCGGCTGGGCTGAGGGCCGGCCGCGACGCGCGGTCGGGCCGACGCGCCGCGACGCTCGATCGTTCGCGTCCGTACACTGTCATCAACATGCACCCGCTTCCCGGGGCCGCGTCCGGCCGCTCCGGTGAACGCACGGAGGCCGCTTGACCCGCAACCGACTCGCCCTCCTCCTGGCAGGCGCACTCCTCGCGACGCCGCCCGCTGCCGCTTCCCTCCGCGGAAAGGTCCTCCTCGACGGCCGGCCCGTCGCCGGCGCGACGATCGCCGCCGTGCCGCAGGAGGAGCCGCTCGACGCCGCGCGGCGCGAAGCGCGGGGCGAGCCGGAGCCGGCGGCGCTCGCGACGGTCGCCACCTCGGCGACGGGGGAGTTCGACCTGAGGGTCGCCGCGCCCGAAGGACGCGACGTTTTCTTCCGGGTCCGGGTGTCGGCGACCGGCGCGGTTCCGGTGGAGCTGCCGGAGACGCGCGACGCGACGGAGGCGGAGGATCTCGGCGACCTCGCCCTCCGCAGGGCGGAGCCGCTCGCGGGCCGCGTCCGCGGCCCCGACGGCGCGCCCGTCGCCGGAGCCCTCGTCCGGCTCGTCGCGCGCGGCCGCGCGGACGGCCCGGTGACCGGGACGGCGCAGCCCCAGGAGGCGACGACCGGTGCCGACGGAGAGTTCCGCTTCGCCACGGCCGCGGCGGAGCTGAACGAGCTTCGGGTGCGGGCCGCCGGCTTCGCGCCGGCTCGCGTCCGCAACGCGAAGCCGGGCGCGTTGCCACGCGAGATCTCGCTGGAGCCGGGCCATTCCCTCTCGGGGGTCGTGCGGAAGAAGGACGGCCGCCCCGCGATGAAGGCCCTCGTCCGCTGGGAGGGGGGCGACGCCGAGTCGCGCTGGGTCGAGACGGGAGAGGACGGAAGCTTCCGCCTCGCCGACCTTCCGAAGTGCCGCGGCACCGTCGTCGCGGACGGAGGCGAGGACGGGTTCGCCGAAGCGGGCGGAGCGACGCCGGGCTTGGCGGAGCCGCTCGTCCTCTCCCTCGCGCCCCCGGCGATCCTCGAAGGGCGGACGCTCGACGCCTCGACGCTGAAGCCGGTCCCGCGCGTCCGGCTCGAGGTCGCCACGGACTCCGGACGCTTCACGGCGCGCACGGGGCACGACGGGCGCTACCGCGTTCGCGGTCTTCGCCCCGGAAGCGCGACGGTGCGGGCCGAGGAGCCGCGGCACGTCCCCTGGACGCGCCATTCGGTGCCGATCGAGAAAGGGACGTCGCGCACGCTCGACGTCCTCCTGACGCGCGGCGCGACGCTCTCGGGGCGGGTCGTCGACGAGGACGGCCGCCCGGTGGCCGGAGCCGGCGTCTCGCTCCTCTCCTCGTCCGAGAGCTCGCTCGACGCCGCGGTCCGGCTTCGGGGAGAAGCGAGCCGGCTCCGCACGCGGCCCGACGGCTCCTTCACGGCGACCCGCCTCCCGCCCGGAGAGAACCAGCGCCTCAGCGTCCAGCATCCCGAGTTCGAGCGGGGGACCGTCGGCGGGATCTCCCTCGTCGCCGGAGGGACCCGCAGCGGCGTCGTCGTCACGATCCGCCGCGGCGTCATCCTCACGGGGCGCGTCTCCGACCCGGACGGGAACCCGATCGCCGGAGCCGAGGTCTCGGCGGGCCGGTCGTTCTCCGTTCGTTCCTCCAGCGGCGGATCGCTGACGCGAGTGCGGGTCGAGATGATGGAGGCGCCGCGCACGGCCCAGAGCGGAGGCGACGGGGCCTTCGAGCTGCGCGGCCTCGCCCCGGGCGGCGTTTCCGTCACCGTGAAGGCTCCGGGGCGAGCGACGGAGACCGTCGACCCGGTTCTCCTCGAGCGCGGCGCCCGGCCGGATCCGGTCGAGATCGTCCTCGAGCCGGGGGCGACGATTTCCGGTCGCATCGTCCGCCGGACGGGTGGAGGTGCCTCGGGCTACTTCGTCCTTGCGCAGAACCCGCGGAAGCCTTCAGGCGGCCGGGGGAGCACATCGGCGACGCCGGAGGCCGACGGCACCTTCCGGATCGAGGGGCTTCGCGCGGGGGAGACGTACGACCTCCAGCTCTTCGGAACCAGCGCCGGATTCGGGCCGGGGCCTCGCAAGGCCGGCATCCTCGCGCCCGCCGACGGCGTGGAGTGGGTCGTCGAGGGGACCGGCCGGATCGAAGGCTCGGCCGTCGACGCGAAGACCGGGCAGCCGCTCGGCGCGTTCGAGGTCTCGTACCAATCCGACAGACAGGGGACGGACCGCGTCATCCGCGTGGCGCGTGGCGGCGGCCGGTTCGCGGGCGGCGCCGGCGAGGCGCAGCTCGTCGAGTCGCCGGACGGGCGCTTCGCGCTCGAGGAGGTGCCCTCCGGGAAGTGGCAGGTCGTCGTGACGGCGAAGGGGTACCAGGTCGGCCGGGCCGCCGGCGTCGTCGTCGAGGATGCGACGACGACCGACGGCGTGGAGGTGCGCGTGGCGCCCGGCAGCGTCCTCCGGGGCATCGTGAAAGACGCCCGCTCCCGCCGGGGCGTTCCCGACGCCCGGGTCCGGGTCCGGGGGGAGACGGGGGACGGGGGCTCGTCGCAGGGACCGGGTGGGCCCTTCACCGACGTGGAGGGTCGGTTCGAGGCGGAGGGCCTCGCCCCCGGGAAGGTGACGGTCACGGCCGAGCACGCCGACTACACGGCGCGAACCGAGAGCGCCGTCCTCGCGGAAGGGGGGAGCAGCGTCGAGATTGCCCTCTCGCGCGGAAGCGGGCTCGGCGGCGTCGTCCTCTCCGAGACGCGCCAGCCGGTGGCGGGGGCCTCGGTCTCGCTCGAGGGGGGCGCCGCACGGGGAGGCGGGTTCGGTGGAGGCGACGAGACCACGACCGACGGTGCGGGACGGTTCCGGTTCGACCACCTTTCTCCGGCCCGGTACACGCTCCGCGCGAGCGTGCCGGGTCAGTCGAGCGAGCCGGCCGAGGCGGTCGTCGTCGAGGGGGAGGCCGTGCCCGACGTGACGCTCGTCCTCTCGGGCGGAGCCACGCTCCGCGGCTCGGTTTCGGGGCTGCCGGAGACGCTCCGCGGGGCCGTCAACGTCTCCGCGAACGGGCCGCGCGACTACTGGGCCACGGTGCGGACCGGGCCCGACGGGCGGTTCGAGCTCTCCGGCGTCCCGGCCGGACAGATCTCGGTCCGTGCCGGAGCGGGCGATCTCGCGTCCGGGACGATGCGGTCGGCCAATGCCTCCGTGAGCATCGCGGAAGGGCAGACCGAGGCCGAGGTGGAGATCGTCTTCGAAGGGGACGGCGCCCTCTCGGGGCGCGTGACGCGCGGCGGAAAGCCCGTGGCCGACGCCCGGATCGTCGCCGGCGCGGCGCGGACGGGACGGAGCGCTTCGGGCCGGACCGACGAGACCGGCGCGTACCGGATCGAGGGGATCACTCCGGGCGAGTACGAGGTCTGGGTCCAGGCCGATGCGTACGGCCGTGCCGGGACCGTCTCGCGCACGGTGAGCATCGACGGCGAGGCGCGCCTCGACGTCGAGCTCCCGGTCGCGAGCCTCTTCGGCATCGTCGTCGACGCGTCGACGAAGCAGCCGCTCGCCGGTGTCCGGGTCGCCGCCTCCCTCGAGGGAGGTGCGGAAGGCCGTCCCGGTGCGGCGACGAGCGACTCGAACGGGAGGTTCTTCGTCGAGGAGCTCGAGGAGGCGAGCTACACGCTGAGCCTCAGAAGGAGCGGCTACCAGGACGCGAAGAGCAGCGCCCGGGCCGCCGAGGGGGGCGGCGATGCCGGAACGATCGAGATGACGCGCGGCGACGGGCTCGAGGTCCGCGTTCGCGACGGGATCTACGGCATCCCGCTCCGGAGCGCGCTCGTGAGGGTGAAGGACGGCCGCGGCGACGTCGGCTCCCCGACGTGGCTCACGCTCGACGGCGACGGGAAGGGGGAGATCGCGTTCCTCCGGCCGGGGACCTACACGATCGTCGTCGCGGGTTCGCACTACGCGCCCCGAACGTTCGAGAACGTCGGCGTCCCGGGGCCGGCGCTCCAGGTGACGCTCACGCCGGGCGGGATGCTGGAGCTGAAGTACGGTCCGGCAACGATCGCGAAGGGCTTCGCGACGGTCCTCGACGCGCTCGGTCGGCCGTACGCCTTCCGGGCTTACGGGCCGGAAGGGCGCATCACACTCACGGCCGCGGGCTACGCCACGATCGAGGGCCTCGCCCCGGGCAGCTACACGCTCTCGGTCGAGGGGATGGAGCCGAAGGCCTTCTCGGTCACGGAGGGCGGAAAAGCGCTCGTCGAGCTGCCGTAGGGGGCGAGTTCGCCCTTTCCAATTCCGTGCTCGGCCGGGAATCGCAGGGTGCTTCTCTTCTGCTCGGGCCACGCGACCTGCTCTGCGACACAGCTCTTCGCATCCAGGACAAGAGACATCCGGAGGATCTTGGCGCTCACGAGCCCGGGATGGGCAAGCATGACTCTTGACAATGATTGGGGGGGGGGGGGGCCACTTTTTCCGGGCATACCCCGGCTTTTTAGGGGTTTAGGTCACAATAAACGCTATGTTTTTCCGGTTCCCCGCCTCCCGCTCCCGT
>JAGOBQ010000015.1:0-6862 GCA_017999215.1 Thermoanaerobaculia bacterium | reverse complement strand
GGTGGCATCTGGCGCCCCCCGGCGGGGGGTGGGGACACATGAGCTCTACAAAGGGGGGGGGGGGGGGGGGGACACTTCTTCCCGGCATCAGCCGGCTTTTTAGGAGGTATCGCTACGATGAACCGATTCGTTATCTCGGTACTCGCGCTCTCGATGCTGTTAATGGCCAATCCCACGGGTGCCAAAGCGGAGTTCAATCAGGAGCCATTCCCTGTAAGCCCGGGCGGCACGAGCGAGCAGATGTGTAACGACTGCGTCATTTCGGCGAGCATGGGCTACAAGTGCATGCCGGAGTACAACGGATACACGAGCTGCGCGTCCGGGATGGTCTATTCGTACGATCCGGTTACGGGAGAGCCGAGAGCGGTTCCGTTCTGCTCAATCAACGCCTCTTCCGTGTGTTACACAATAATTCCCTGACGAGAGGTAGCACGTGATTCCCGGCTCGATCCGCCCGTCGGCGATCGTCGCGTCGGCGCTCGCACTCCTCTGCACGTGGCTCGCCACGGGCGAGCCACGTGCAGAAGTTGCGTCTTTGCGCGTTGTGGTCGTCAAAGGGGTCGCCGGAGAATTCGAGGCCAGGGGCGAAGTCGTGACTCGGGAAGACAACGGGCGCCTTCCCGAGGTCCGCGCGCCGTTCTTCATCCCCGCTGGGCAAGCCTCTGTCGAAGTTCCTCTTCGCCTCCCGGACGGGGGCGCGTGGTGGCTCGGCGCGGAGGGACCTGGCCTCTTCTCGAAGCCGCAGAGGCTGAACCTCCCGGATGGATTGCGTCGCCTCTCTCTCGAAGTTCGGCCGCTAGTCCCGCTGAGGGGGCGAATTGCAGGCCGACCGGGTCGCGAGATCGAAGGGAGAAGCGCGCTCGTCCGCTGGCGCGCTCCGGGGAGCGTAGACCCCTGGGAGTCCCGCAAGACCGTCGTCTCCGCTGGTCACATTCAAGCGGAGGTTCCGGCGGGGACTTGGGATCTGGCGGTCAAGGTGACCGGCTTCGCCTCCGACCGACGGGAAGGCGTTCAGGTACCTGCAGGAGCCTCGAAGGATCTCGGCATCGTCTCGGCCATACCCGGAGCCTCGCTCGTGGGCCGGATCGGGCTTTCGGGCGCGGATGCGCCTCGTCTGCGAGCGGCGACCCGCGTCACACTCTCGCCGGCGGGCGAAGTCCCCCGGAGGGGTGCGAAGGGCGAGGAGGTCTCGCTCTCGAACGAAGTACATCTCTCGCCTGCAGGCGAGTTCCAGTTCACCGGCCTGACCGGGGGGCGGTACTCCCTCCGGGTCCGTACACCCGGCTTCGCGAGAGAGGATCGATCCATCGACGTCGTCCCGGACGTGGAGGTCGAGCTTCGGGAACCGATCGCACTCGCCCGGCCGGCCCGGCTGCAGGTCGACCTGAACCCGTCGCTCGACCCGGCCGGATCCCCGTGGGAGGTCGAGCTGCGCGAGACGGGCGAGGCCGGGCTGCTGCCGGAGTCGGTGCGGACGGCGCGCTCGTCGAACGGTGTCGCGGTCTTTTCGGATGTTCGCCTGGGCAGCGCGTACGCGGCGTTCGTGCGGGCGAAGAGCGGGGACGCCTGGAGGGTCGAGGCCGTCAGGATCGACGCTCCTTTGACGAAGCTTCGGCTCCGGCTGGACGCCGTGGCCGTCGTCGGCCGGGTGACGCTGGGGGACGAGCCGCTCGTCGCAGAGATCGTCTTCGGCGGGAGGAATGCCGCCCCGTCGGTCCGGTCGAAGAGCGGCGAGGACGGGGAGTTCCGCGCGGAGCTCCCCCGCGCCGGTGCGTGGAAGGTCGAGGTCCTGAGCCGGAAGCCGAGGGTCTCCCGGATCGTGAGCGCCCACGTTCCGGAGATGGAACAGGGCGCCCCCTCCAGGGTCGATCTGGCGCTACCGCTGGCGCGGCTGAGGGTCCGCGTCCTCGACGAGGAGGGGGTCGCCGTTGCGAGCTGCCTGGTCCGGCTCGAGTCGATGGAGACGCACGAGACTCTGACGGAGATCGCGCGCGACGGCGAGGCGGAGCTCGCCGGGCTCGCCGACGGCGAGTGGATCGTCTACGCGGAGTCGGCCCGCGCGGCCAGCGACCGGAAGAGAGTCACGATCGAGAAGGACGGGAGTCCGGAGGTCACGCTCACGCTCGCGGACAAGCGGACCGTCCGAGGCGTCGTCGTGTCGAGCCTGGGGGTCCCGGTGCCGTACGCCCGCCTGCAGCCGTTGCGATGGGATTCCCGGGCCGACACCTTCCCGCAGACCGTCATCGCCGACGCCCTGGGCCGCTTTCAGTTTCAGGTCCCTCCGAAGACCGAGCGTGTCGGGTTCCTCGTTCTCCCTCCCGGCCGCGCCATGACGACGGCCGTCGTTCCCGTCGGGGGGTCCGGAGAAGCCGTCGTCTCGGTCCCTGAAGAAGGGGGGCGCGTCCGGTTTTCCTTCGACGCGGGTGCCTACCCGTTCCCGACGATGCCCTGGATCACGGACGGGACTCTGACGTTCCCGGCGTTCCTTCTGAGGTTGAGCCCCGAGGTGAGGATGGAGACGAGGGAGGGCCGTACCCGGGTCGAGATCCCTTCGTACCGGGCCGGTCCCTTCGGGGTCTGTGCGTCCGCGCGCCTCGGGACGTCGGACCTCGACGCCGTCGGGCTCGGCTGCGTCGCCGGGGGCGTCGCGCCGGGGCGGGACCTCGCCCTCGACCTGGAGTCTCCGAAGCTGTAGGCCGAGGCGCCGGCTCGAAGCGCCGGCCCGAAGCTCGGCGCGCCCCGCGAACCGGACCCTCGTGGTCTTCGTTCCTTCCTCTGCCGTCCAGGTGGGGGAGGTGAGCCGTGCTCTCGATCGCCGACGTGTCGAAGACCTATCCGAACGGAGTGCAGGCGCTCCGCGGCGTGAGCCTCGAGGTCGGGACCGGCCTCTTCGGCCTCCTCGGGCCGAACGGCGCCGGGAAGTCGACGCTCATGCGGACCCTCGCGACGCTCCAGGAGCCCGACTCCGGCTGGATCTCGCTCGACGGCGCCGACGTCCTCGCCGACCCTCAGGGGCTGCGGCGCCGGCTCGGCTACCTCCCGCAGGAGTTCGGCGTCTACCCCGGGGTCTCGGCCGAGGCGCTCCTCGACCACCTCGCGCTCCTGAAGGGGATCGGGGACCGCCGCGAACGGGCGGCGCAGGTCGACGCGCTCCTCCACCGGACGAACCTGTACGAGCACCGGCGGCGCGCGGTCGAAGGCTTCTCGGGCGGGATGCGCCGCCGCTTCGGGATCGCCCAGGCGCTCCTCGGCGACCCGCGGCTCGTCATCGTCGACGAGCCCTCGGCAGGGCTCGACCCCGAGGAGCGGCACCGCCTCCACGACCTCCTCGTCGAGGTGGGCGAGAGCCGGATCGTCCTCCTCTCGACGCACATCGTGGAGGACGTCCGGCAGCTCTGCACGCGGATGGCGGTCCTCTCCGCGGGCCGCGTCCTCCTCCAGGGCAAGCCCGGTCCTCTCGTCGACTCGCTCGCGGGGCGGGTCTTCCGAAAGGCCGTCTCGCGCGAGGAGCTCGCGGCCTGCCGGGCCTCCCTGACGGTCCTCTCGACGCAGCTCCGGGCGGGGCGGACGCACGTCCAGGTCCTCGCCGACGCCCGGCCCGACGCCGGGTTCGAGCCGGTCGCGCCCGATCTCGAGGACGTCTACTTCGCGGCGCTCCGCTCGGGCGAGGCCGCGTGAGGGCGAAGGCCCCGTCGGCCGCCGCGATCGCGGCCTTCGAATGGCGCTATGCGACGCGAAGGCTCCCGTTCGCCGCCGCGGCGCTCCTGATGGGTCTCATGGGGTTCGCGCTCTCGGCGACGGCCTTCGGCCCCTCCGACCTCCGGCTGAACGGGGCCTGGGTCGTCACGAACTCCGTCGGCTTCCTGACGCTCGTCTCGGTCTTCGCGGCGACGCTCCTGACGGCGCCGGTCCTCCTTCGCGACGGCGAGCACCGGATGTCCGAGATCGTCTTCGCGACGGCGGTCACGAAGCGCGGCTACCTGTTCGGACGATTCGCGGGCGCGCTCGTCGTCACGGCGACGGCCGTCCTCGTCGGCGTCGCCGGTCTCGCCGCCGGGGCGCTCCTCGTCCCGCACGATCCCGCGCGCCTCGCGCCGTTCGACCCGCTTCCCTACCTCTGGGCCTTCCTCGTCCTCGCGCTCCCCGGGGTCCTCTTCGTCTCGGCCTTCCTCTTCGCCGTCGCGGCGCTTACCCGGAGCACGCCGGCGACCTACGTCGCGGGCGTCCTCCTCTACCTCCTCTACTTCGTGGCCGCCCTCCTCGCGGACTCGCCGCTCCTCGCGGGGAGCGGGCCGCAGAGCGCGGGAGCCGCGTCGCTCGCCGCGCTCCTCGACCCGTTCGGACTATCCGCCTTTCTCGCCGACACGCGCTACTGGACGGTCGCCGAGCGGAACGGGAGGCTCGTCCCGCTCGCGGGGACGTTTCTCGCGAGCCGCCTCCTCTGCCTCGGCGCCTCGGCGTTCGCCCTCGCGCTCGCCTTCCGCCGATTCGCGTTTCGCGTCGCCCCGCGCGCGGGCCGCGTCGCGGCGGATGTCGGGCCGGAGCGGTCGGACGGGCCGCGACCGCAGCTGCCCGTCGCCGCGACGACGACGCCCGGCCGCGCGGCGTTCGGCTCGATCCTCCGAGTCGAGCTCCGTGCGCTCTTCCGGAGCGCGCCTCTCGCGGCCCTCTTCGTTCTCTGGGTCGGCTACCTCGCGATCGAGACGGTCCAGAGCTTCCGGTCGAGCGAGCTCGGTACGGCCGTCGTCCCGACGGCGGGGCTCCTCGTCGCCGATGTCGCGACGGCCCTGAACCTCCTCGGAATCCTCTTCCTCGTCTTCTTCGCCGCCGAGACGGTCTGGCGCGAGCGGCTCGTGCGCGTCTCGGAGGTCGTCGACGCGACGCCGGCGTCGAGCGCCCTCTTCCTCCTCGCGAAGCTCGCGGCGCTCGCGGTCGTCCTCGTCGCGCTCGCCGCGTCGGGCCTCGCGACGGCGCTCGTCTTCCAGGCCGTCGTCGGCCGGTTCGAGCTCGCGCCCCTCACGTGGGCCGCGCTCCTCCCCGTCGCGGTCCTTCCGCTCGTCCTCCTCGCGCTCCTCGTCCTCCTCGTCCAGGCGCTCGTCCCGAACCGGCACGTCGGCCTCGTCCTCTCGCTCGCCGCGATCGCTTTCCTTCACAAGGGAGCCCTCGGCGGCCCCGACCACCCGCTCCTGCGATACGCGTACGCCCCGCGCCCGACCTGGTCCGACCTGTCCGGGTTCTCACCTGCGGCGGAGTCTCTCGCCTGGTTCGCGGCATACGGGAGCGCGGTCGCCGCGCTCCTCGGCCTCGTGGCGTTCGGTCTCTGGCCGCGGGGGACCGACCCTCGTCTCGCGCCTCGCCTCGCTGCCCTCCCGCGTCGGTGGGGCCGGGGCGGGAAGCGCGCCGCGCTCGGCGTCGCGGCGCTCGCGCTCGCGCTCGGGGGTCACGCGTTCCGCGGGACGAACGTGACGAACCGATACGAGTCCGAGGACGACCTCCTGGCCTGGAAGGCGGCGTACGAGCGGACGTACCGCCCGGTCGAGGCCGTGGCGCAGCCCGTCGCCACGCACCTCGACGCCGCGGTGGCGCTCGAGCCCGAGTCGCGGCGGCTCCGGGTGCGCGGCCGCCTGCGGCTCGAGAACCGGACGTCGAAGGCGATCGACTCCGTCTGGGTCGCCGCCCGGCGCGACGTCCGGGTCGCGTCGATGACCCTCGCGGGCGCGAGCCGCTCGGAGGTCGACGAACGCTTCGCGACGCGTCGCTTCGCGCTCGCGCCCCCGATGCCGCCGGGCGCCTCTCTCGAGCTGGCGTTCGACCTCCGGATCGAGCGCCGCTCGCCCGCCGCGGACGACCACGTCGACCTCGTCCCGAACGGCACGTACGTCCACGGACTCGCGATGCTCCCGTCGATCGGCTACCGGCGGAGCTGGGAGATCGCCGACCCCGGCGCACGGCGGCGCGCGGGGCTCCCGGAGCGGGCCGAGGAGGACGACCCGGACGCCGACCTCCCCGAGAGCCCGAGCCGGATGACGTTCGACGTCGCCGTCACGACGCCGGCGGACCAGCTCCCGGTCGCGCCCGGCGTCCTCGTCTCCTCGACGGTGGCCGACGGCCGGCGGACCTCGCGCTTCCGTGCGACGCGCCCCGTGAGCGCGTTCTTCGCGCTCGCCGCGGCCCGCTACCACGTGGAGCGCGTCCGCCACGGCGACGTCGAGGTGGAGGTCTACGTCCACCCCGGGCACCGGCGGAACGTCCCGCGGGTCCTCGAGGCGGCCACCGCCGCGCTCGACCTCTGCGTCGCGCGCTACGGGCCCTATCCCTTGCCGCAGCTCCGGATCGCGGAGGTGCCCGACGCGAGCCTCCGCGCCGGCGGCTTCGCCCTCCCGGGCGTCGTCTTCCTCGCCGAACGGCGCGGCTTCCTGATCGACACGGAGGCGCCGGGGCGCGTCGACCTCCTGGCGAAGCGGGTCGCGCACGAGGTCTCTCACCAGTGGTGGGGGCACCAGCTCGACCCGGCCTCCGGCCCCGGCGCGACGGCGCTCGTCGAGTCGCTCGCCCGGCACACCGAGCTCCGGGTCCTGAAGGCGCTCCGCGGGGCGGCCGCGCTCCGCCCCGTCCTCGACTTCGAGCTGGACCGCTACCTCTCGGGCCGGACGGCGGGCGGCGAGGTGCCGCTCGTCGACGTCGGCCGGCAGTCGTGGCTCTTCTACGCGAAGGGCTCCCTCGCGATGGCCGCGGCCTCGGAGCTCGCCGGCGAGGAGGCCGTCGACGGCGCCCTCGGCGCCCTCCTCGCGCACGCGGACGCGCCGGGCCGCGCGCCGACGTCGCGGTCGCTCCTCCCGCGCCTCCCCGCCGCCACCCCCGC
>JAGOBQ010000289.1 GCA_017999215.1 Thermoanaerobaculia bacterium | reverse complement strand
GCCTACGACGAGGCGGTTCACGACCCAGCCGACCGCACCTTCCTCGGTGTGGTGCCCCATCAGGACGACGGTCCTCTCGAAGTTCGGGTCCGAGAGGATCGGCGCGGCCAGCAGCAGGTAGGGCGGGGTCAGGGTCTCCACGGCGGGAGCGTACGCCGCCGCGACCCGCCCCGCCAGCAACCCCGCCCGGCTACTCCTCGAGGTAGGTGTAGTGCGAGAGGGCGACCTCGAAGTCCTTGGCGATCGACTTCGCCTCGGCCTCGCGGATGCGGTCCTTGTCGACCGCCTTCCGGAGCTGTTTCCAGACTCCCTCGAGGATCTCGGCCCGCTCGTAGTTCATGTAGGAGAGGACCCGCTCGCACGTCTCGCCCGGCAGGAGGTCGAGGATCCGCGTCCGGTTCTCCTCGTCGACCGCGACGAGGACCTCGTGCGCCTCGCCGAAGAGGTTGTGGAGGTCGCCGAGGACGTCCTGGTAGGCGCCGACGAGGCAGAAGGCGAGGTAGTAGGGCTGCGAGCGCTTCCAGGAGTGGAGCGGGAGGAACTCCTTGATGTCGCGCAGGTCGATGAACTTCTCGATCTTGCCGTCCGAGTCGCACGTGATGTCGGCGAGCGTCGCGATCTCGCCCGGCTTCTCGCGGAGGCGGTGGATCGGGAGGATCGGGAAGAGCTGGTCGATCGCCCACGAGTCGGGGACCGACTGGAAGACGGAGAAGTTGACGACGTACTTGTCCGCGAGCTCGCGCTCGAGGTCCTCGAACTCCTCGGGGATCTCCCGGAGCCCCTTCAGGTGCCTCCGGATCTTGTCGCAGACGTCCCAGAAGAGGATCTCTCCCTTCGAGCGGTCCTCGAGCGAGACGTAGCCGAGGTTGAACAGAGTGAAGAGCTCCTCCTTGTACTGGAGGGCGTCGTGGTAGCTCTCGCGGACGTTCTTCGCCGTCACGCCCTTGAAGACGTCCCAGAGCTCCCGTACGACGTGGTTCTCGTCGCCGTTCAGCGTGACGGTCTTGTCCTGCTCGATCTTGTCGGCCACGTCGAGGACGTTCGAGACGAGGACGGAGTGGTAGGCCGTCACGGCCCGCCCCGACTCGGTCACGAGCGTCGGCACCGGGACCTTCTCGTCCTCGCAGATCGTCTTGATGTTGTAGACGACGTCGTTCGCGTACTCCTGGACGGTGTAGTTCATCGAGGAGTCGAACGAGGTCTTCGAGCCGTCGTAGTCGACGCCGAGGCCGCCGCCGAGGTTCAGGTAGCGGACCTCGACGCCGGAGCGGCTCAGCTTCGCGTAGACGCGCCCCGCCTCGCGGATCGCGTCCTTGATCTTCCGGATGTCCGTGATCTGCGACCCGATGTGGAAATGGAGCATGACGAGCGAGTCGAGCATCCGCTTCGACTTCAGGATCTCGATCGCCGCGAGCATCTCCGTCGTCGTGAGGCCGAACTTCGCCGCCTCGCCCCCCGACTTCGCCCATTTGCCGGAGCCGCGGGCGTAGAGCTTCGCGCGCATGCCGACGAGCGGCTTCACTCCCCGCCTCTTCGCGACCTCGAGGATCCTCTCGAGCTCCGAGACCTTCTCGAGCGTCAGGATGACGTTCCGGCCCATCTTGACGCCGTCGAGGGCGAGCCGGATGAACGCCTCGTCCTTGTAGCCGTTCGTCGTGATGAGGCACTCGGGGCCGAGGTCCTGCGAGAGGGCGGCGAGCAGCTCGGGCTTCGACCCCGCCTCCAGGCCGTAGCCGTACTTCCGGCCGGCCTCGATGATCTCGTGGACGACGACCTTCTTCTGGTTCACCTTGATCGGGAAGACGCCGCGGTAGTCGCCGTCGTACTCGAACTCCTTGATCGCCTTCCCGAAGGCCTCGTTCAGCTCCCGCACCGACGACGCCAGGATCTGCGGGAAGCGGATGATCATCGGCGGGGTGATCCCCCGTCCCCCGACCTCGTCGACGACGTCCTTCAGGTCGGCGAATCGGTGCCCCTCGCGCGTCGGATGGACGAGGAGGTGCCCGTCGTCGGAGATGGAGAAGAACCCCTTCCCCCACGCGTCGATCCCGTAGAGCTCCTCCGCCTCCGAGAAGCGGTCGGGAGTCCGGGGACCCTTTCGGGAGGGGCGGGCGGACGATTTCCGGGTCGTGGCCGTCGGCATGGCGACGGAGTTTACGAAAGGCGGGGGCTGCCGGGGGGCTGCAAACGTGCCGCCGAACCAATTCTCCTGTCCGCCGTATAGTCTCGCCGTGCCTGACCTGTTTCCCCCCATCGAGCCGTTCGACTCCTTCCGCCTGCGCGTCTCCGACCCGCACGAGCTCCACGTCGAGCAGAGCGGGAGCCCGGACGGCATGCCCGTCGTCTTCTTCCACGGCGGCCCGGGGGCGGGGATCTCGCCGCTCCACCGCCGGTTCTTCGATCCGGCGGCCTACCGGGTGATCCTCTTCGACCAGCGCGGCTCCGGCCGCTCGACGCCGCTCGGCGAGCTCCACGAGAACACGACCTGGAACCTCGTCGCCGACGCGGAGCGGATCCGCGAGCGGCTCGGCATCGAGAAGTGGCTCGTCTTCGGCGGCTCCTGGGGCTCCACGCTCGGGCTCGCCTACGCCGAGACTCACCCGGAACGCTGCACGGGGCTGATCCTCCGCGGGATCTTCCTCTCGCGCCGTTCCGAGGTGCTCTGGACCTTCGGCGGCGGCGCGCAGCGCGTCTTTCCCGACGGTTGGGCGGACTTCCTCTCGCTCCTCGACGATTCCGAACGCTCCGACGTCCTCGCGGCCTACCACCGCCGCCTGAACGCGGAGGACCCTGGCGTCCGCCGCCAGGCGGCCCTCGCCTGGAACCGCTGGGAGGAGCTCGGCTCGTACCTCGTCGCTCGCTCCTACTCGGTGGCCGAGGAGGACGTCCCCGCCGAGGTGGCCCTCGCCCGGATCGAGGCGCACTACTTCGTGAACGGCGCCTTCCTCTCGGACGACGAGCAGCTCCTGCGTGACGTCGAGAAGGTGAAGCACCTCCCCTGCGTCATCGTCCAGGGCCGCTACGACATGGTCTGTCCGGCCGTCTCTGCGTGGGACCTCCACAACGCCTGGCCCGGCTCGCGCCTCGTGATCGCCCCCGCCTCGGGCCACTCCGCCGACGAGCCTGGCATCGTCTCCGCCCTCGTCGACGCGACGGAGGAGTGGAAGAAGCGCGGCTGACCGGGGGGAGAGCGGAGTCGGGCGAGGGGCCGGGGCACCGGGAGACCGGGGCACCGGGAGACACCAGCTTCGCCGTTGCGTCCCCACGGCCGGGGGCCGCGCCCGGTGCGGGCTGTCTCGCGGCCACCGCTCGCCGGGGGGCCTGAGCGTCGCGCGGCCCCCCGGGCCCCCTCCTCCAAGCTGCGCTCGTCTGGAGTTCAGATGCTGTCGGCGCGCGGCCGACCCGCTTCCGCACTCGCTGCGGCCGGGCGGGGCGCCCGCGCGAACTCGCTTCGCGCTCGCCGGGGGGCCTGAGCTTCGCGCGGCCCCCCGGACCCCCCACCTTCAATCCGCGCTCACCTCTTGTGCTGGCGCCGTTTTCGTCAAACACGCGCGCGGGCTTGATCCCCGCCCGGTCCTCGCGAGCGCGAGCGGGTCCCCGGCCGTGCTCGGGGGTGGCTCGCGAGACACCCCGCCCCTTCCGCGGCCGGGGGAGGTCGAGCGTCCTACAGCCGAGGACGGGAGATTCCGGCTCATCGGCGGCTCTCGCACGTCAACGTGTTGCGCGGCGTTCGCCCTGGCCCCGAAACGCCTGCCGAAGATCCCTGTTTAAGCGGCGTCCACTCGGTTCTCGCTCCGGTGGGCTGAGCCCCGGGGGTGGGTCCTGCGAGCCGACTCGAGCACGGCCGGGGACCCGCTGGCGCGCGCCGCGAGGCGCTCGGGGGAAAGCGAGCGCTGTTTGAGCGAGCCGAAGGCGAGCGAGTTCGCGAGCGACCCGAGCGCGGAGCGCCGCACGCGAAGACGCCGATGAACCGATGAGCGAGGATCGAGGTCGGGGGTCCGGGGGGCGCGCGAAGCTCAGCCCCCCGGCGAGTGCGGGTCGGCCGCGCGCAGCCAGGAAGCTTGAAGAATGGAAGTGTAAGTTGAGGAGAGAGCGGGGGTCCGGGGGGCGCGCGAAGCTCAGCCCCCCGGCGAGCGGCCGTGGGACCCACCCCCGGGGTGAAGCTCCCTCCTCCGGTGCCTTCGTGCCCTCGTGCTCCGGTGCCCTGGTGCCCTCGTGCTCCGGTGCCCTGGTGCTCTGGTGCTCTGGTGCCTCGGCCGGGTTTCTCTGGTCTCCCGGTCCCTACTTCGCCGTCACGCGGTTCAGCCGCGAGCGGATGATCTCGCGCTCGTAGACGATCTCCTTCGGCATCGTCGAGGAGAACTGCTCGAAGAAGGTGTCCTGGTCGGCAAGCTCCCTCTTCCACTCCTCGTAGTCGATCGTCTGGGCGTCCTCGACGTCCTCCATCGGGACGGCGAGGTCCTTGAGCGGGAGGTCGGCCCACTTCGGAACCCAGCCGATGGCGCTCTCGGAGGCGCCGGCGCGGCCGCGGGCGCGGTCGATGATCCACTTCAGGATGCGCATGTTCTCGCCGAAGCCGGGCCAGAGGAACGAGCCGTCGGGTCCCTTTCGGAACCAGTTCACCATGAAGACCTTCGGGAGCGTAGCGACCCTTCCCTCCATGTTCAGCCAGTGCTCGAAGTAGCGCCCCATGTCGTAGCCGCAGAACGGGAGCATCGCCATCGGGTCGCGGCGGACGACGCCTTCCTTCCCGACGGCGGCTGCCGTCGTCTCCGAGCCCATCGTCGCGCCGAGGTAGACGCCGTGCGTCCAGTTGAACGACTGGAGGACGAGCGGCACCGTCGTCGAGCGGCGGCCGCCGAAGATGATCGCGGAGATCGGCACGCCGTTCCGGTCGTTCACGCGCGGCGAGAGGGCCGGGTTGTTCGACGCGGGCGCCGTGAAGCGGCTGTTCGGGTGGGCCGCCTTCTCCGACGAGCCGCGCTGCCAGGGCCGGCCGCGCCAGTCGACGAGCTCTTCGGGGGGCGTGCTGTCCTTCCCCTCCCACCAGACGTCTCCGTCCGGCGTCATCGCGACGTTCGTGTAGAGCGTGTCGCGCTTGATCGACTCCATCGCGTTCGGGTTCGTGGCGTAGTTGGTCCCGGGCGCCACGCCGAAGTAGCCCGCCTCGGGGTTGATCGCCCAGAGCCGGCCGTCCGGTCCGGGACGC
Source organism: Thermoanaerobaculia bacterium (assembly GCA_017999215.1). Taxonomy (GTDB): domain Bacteria; phylum Acidobacteriota; class Thermoanaerobaculia; order UBA5066; family UBA5066; genus UBA5066. The sequence goes on along the minus strand of JAGOBQ010000289.1, from coordinate 657 downwards.
ATCCAGCAGATGTCGTCGCCGACGGTCCAGACCTTCCAGCCGTTGAAGCTCGTCGGGGGGATGAGCATCGAGAAGTTCGTCTTGCCGCAGGCCGACGGGAACGCCGCGGCGACGTAGGTCGTCTCGCCCGAGGGTTCCTCGACCCCCATGATGAGCATGTGCTCGGCCATCCAGCCCTCCTGGCGGCCGAGGTACGAGCCGATCCGAAGGGCGAGGCACTTCTTGCCGAGGAGGACGTTCCCGCCGTAGCCCGAGCCGACCGACCAGATCGTGTTGTCCTCGGGGAAGTGGCAGATGAAGCGCCGCTCGGGGCTCAGGTCGAGCATCGAGTGGAGGCCGCGGTTGAAGTCGGCCGAGTCGCCGAGCATCCGGAGGGCGCGCGTCCCCATGCGCGTCATGATCCGCATGTTCAGGACGACGTAGACGCTGTCGGTCAGCTCGACGCCCACTTTCGCCTGTGGCGAGCCGATCGGCCCCATGACGTAGGGGATGACGTACATCGTCCGCCCCTTCATCGAGCCGTCGAAGAGCGCGCCGAGCGTCCGGTACGCCTCGTCGGGCGCCATCCAGCTGTTGTTCGGCCCGGCCTCCTCTTTCGTCTTCGTGCAGACGAAGGTGAGGTGCTCCACCCGCGCGACGCCGGCCGGGTCCGAGCGG
>JAGOBQ010000288.1 GCA_017999215.1 Thermoanaerobaculia bacterium | reverse complement strand
TCCGAAAGCTGGGCTCCGGCGAGCTCGATTTCGAGCGCGACGGCCGCTTCCTCAAGTCCGGGGAGAAGAGGGCCGGATCGGGCGAGGCGTCCGCCGGGGATGCGGACGCGCTCCCGGACGCGAGCGAAGAGTAGACCGGGTCTTCCGGAACCTTCTGCCTCACGCAGACGTCGAAACGGCCGCGAAGTCTCTCCGCGTCGACTTGTTCCGAAAGCGAAAGGGCCGAGCGGCCGGGACTCTCCGATGTGGGCTTCCGTAAGGCGGAGACAGCCGAGGCTCGAGCCCTGCGCCCCAAACCAACCCCAACCGAATGTTTTCAGGTTTCTCATTGATGTTTTTTACCATAATATTTCTTATCGGACGTTACGAATGGCGACTCGGGCTAGAATTCCTCCCTCCCGATCCGCCCCCGCGCCGGGTCCGAGCGCCCCCACCCGCGAATGAAGCTGACCGACCGCTACGTCCTGAAAGAGATCCTCGCGCCCACCCTCGTGGCGTTCGCGGTCTACACCGGCTTCATGCTCGTCCGGTTCCTCGTCCAGTTCAGCGCCCTCCTCCTCCAGAGCACGAACCCGCTCGCGGACGTCGGCCGGGTCGTCGCGTTCTCCGCGCCGCACATCGTCGTCCTGACGATCCCGATCGCGTTCCTGCTCGGAATCCTCGTGGGCGTCGGCCGACTCAGCCAGGACTCGGAGCTCGTGGCCCTCCGGGCGTCCGGGATCGACCTCCTCGGCCTTTACCGTCCGATTACCGTCCTCGCCGTCCTCCTCACGCTTCTCACCGGGTTCGTCATGGTCTACGTGGTCCCCAGGTCGAACCGCGTCGTCTATGGCATGAGGTTGCAGCTCTCCACCTTCCTCATTGCCCAGAAGATCCAACCCGGGGTCTTCAGCCCGGAGGTGGCGGGACGACGGATCTACGTCGAAAAGGCCTCGGCGGACCGAAGGACGCTCGAAGGACTGATCGTCTCCGATACCTCGAACCCGGCCGACGGCGAGCGCCTGACCATCGCGAGGCGTGGGGCGCTCGAGCTGGAGCAGGAGGAGGGCCGACTCTGGCTTCGGCTCGAGGACGCCGTCACCCACCATACGGCCCGGGATGCCCGAGCCTATGACCGGGCCAGCTATCGGACCCAACGACTCCTCCTGGACGACACGAATCCGAAGGAGCGCTTCGAGAACACCAGGCCCGACAAACAGTTGCGCGAAATGACGGTCCCGGAGCTGATCCGGCGGGCGCGGACGACCCACGACCCGATCCTCGCCCGCCTCTCGTGGGTCGAGGTCCACAAGAAGTTCTCGTTCCCCGCCGCGTGCCTCGTTTTCGGTCTCGTCGCACTCCCGCTCGGGGTCGTCAACCGTCGCGGCGGCCGGGCCGCCGGCTTCGCAATCTCGACGGGAATCGTCGTCGGCTACTACCTCCTTTACGCCTCGGGCGAGACCTGGGCGATCCGGGGAAGCACGACGCCCTTCCTCGCGATGTGGCTCCCGAACATCCTCCTCGTCGTCGTCGGCCTCTGGGGGGTCTCCAGGGTCCGGCGCGACCGCCCCTTCCTCGACGAGCGGGTCGGCGGTTTCCTGCTCGCGCTCCTCGCGCGATTCCTCCCCCGCTCCCGTCGACGCGACGCGGACGCCGGGAGTCCGGCGCGACCTGCGTCCGGTCCGCCCCCGGGGGCCCTCGGCTCGAGCTCCTGGCTGATCGATCGATACGTCGCCGGGCGCTTCCTGCGGATACTGGCCCTCGTCCTCACCTCGATCCTCCTTCTCTACGTCCTCTTCGAGTACCTCGAGATCTCGGACGAGATGGCTCGCGTCAATCCTCCTCTCTCCGCGATCGCCGGCTACTTCCGCGCGAAGCTCGCGCCGATCCTCGTCGACGTCGTCCCGATCGCCTTCGCCGCGGCCGCGCTGATCTCCATCGCCGGACTCGTCCGGTCGGCCGAGACGACGGCCCTCCTCTCGAGCGGCGTTTCGCTCTTCCGGACGACCGCCTCCGTCCTCGTCATCGCCCTGCTCGCCGGGGCCGGGACCTATCTCTTCGCCGAGATGGTCGTCCCCGACTCCGCCGCCGAGGCCGACCGCTTCAAGAAGATCCTGGTCGGCAAACCCCCCGCGGCGGCCACCGACGCCTGGCGTTCCTTCCTGAAGGGCGAGTCGGGCCGGTTCTTCTCGGCCGAGACGTGGGACCCGGGCTCCTCGTCCCTGACGGGTGTGACGCTCTTCCGGATCGACCCCGCCACGTACCGTCTCCTCAGCAGGTCGCACGCCCCCGAAGCGCGGATCGTCCCCGGCAAGGGGATCCTCCTGTCCGGCGGCTGGACGCGCACGTTCTCGGAAGACGGCGCGTCCCTGTTTCTTCGCAACTCCGGACCCTCGTTCGTCGACGCTCCCGAAGCCGCTCGCGCGTTTCTCGCCGGCCGGGCCGACCCGCGCCAGATGAACAGCGTCGAGCTCGCCCGCTTCATCCGGATACGGCGGGCCGCCGGCGCCGACGTCTCCGCGATCGCGACCGGTCTCTACCAGAAGAGCTCGGTCGCCCTCGCACCGCTCCTGCTGACACTCGTCGGACTCCCCTTCGCGTTCCGATACGGCCGGCGGGGCGCCGTCGCGGGGATCGGGATCGCCCTTCTTCTCGGCCTCGTCTACCTTCTCCTGGGCGCGGCCCTGGTCAAGGGAGGAGAGACGGGCTCCCTCCCGCCGCTGCTCGCGGCGTGGGGAACCAACGTCTTCTTCTCGCTCGGGGCGGGCTGGGGCCTGCTCGGCGTCCGGACCTGACCGGCCCCCGGCCGATCAGGCGCCCGCGGGGACCGCGAGTCCCGCGGCCTTCGCCAGGGGCTCGGCGAGGTCGGTCCGCTCCCAGGTGAATTCGGGAAGCCGGCGCCCGAAGTGGCCGTACGACGCGGTCTTCCGGTAGATCGGCCGCTTCAGGTCGAGCGCCTCGATGATCCCCTTCGGCGTGAGCTTGAAGTGCTCGCGGACGAGGCCGGGGAGGATCGCCGGGTCGACCTTCTCCGTCCCGAACGTCTCGACGAAGACGGAGACGGGATCGGCCACGCCGATCGCGTAGGCGAGCTGCACCTCGGCCCGGTCGGCGAGGCCCGCTGCGACGAGGTTCTTCGCGATGTAGCGCGCCATGTACGACGCGGACCGGTCGACCTTCGTGGGGTCCTTCCCGGAGAAGGCTCCCCCGCCGTGCCGGCCCATTCCGCCGTACGTGTCGACGATGATCTTCCGGCCGGTGAGCCCGGTGTCTCCCTGCGGCCCGCCGATGACGAACCGGCCGGTCGGGTTGATGTGGTACTTGGTCTTCTCGTCGATGAGGGACGCCGGGACGACCCGCCGGATGACCTCCTCGCGGATCGCCTCGCGGAGCTCGAGCGTGGGCACGGTCTCGGCGTGCTGGGTCGACACGACGACGGCGTCGACGCGCACCGGGCGGCTCCCCTCGTACTCCACCGTGACCTGGCTCTTGCCGTCGGGCCGCAGCCACTCGAGCTCGTGCGACTTGCGGGCCTCCGCGAGGCGCATCGTGAGCCGGTGGGCGAGCGTGATCGGGAGAGGCATCAGCTCCTCGGTCTCGCGGACCGCGAAGCCGAACATCAGGCCCTGGTCCCCCGCGCCGCCGGGGTCGACGCCCATCGCGATGTCGGGCGACTGCTTGTCGATCGACGAGAGGACGGCGCAGGTCTGATAGTCGAAGCCGTACTTCGCGCGGGTGTAGCCGACGTCGCGGATCGTCTCGCGGACGACCTGCGGGATGTCGACGTACGTGCGCGTCGTGATCTCGCCCGCGATGAACGCGGTCCCGGTCGTCACGAGCGTCTCGCAGGCGACCCGGCCGTCGGGATCGTCGGCGAGGATCGCGTCGAGGATCCCGTCGGAGATCTGGTCGGCGATCTTGTCCGGGTGTCCCTCGGTGACCGACTCGGACGTGAAGAGCGTGCGCGGCAGCGCCATCTCGCGGCCTCCCCTGCGTGACCCGTCGAGGGGCACGAAACCTGAAAGTCTATTTCTCTGCCGGATCGAGGTCAATTCGGGGTGCGTCCTCCCCCGCCTCCGCGGCGTCCGCGCCGTCGGGATCGATCTGCCCGTCGATGGGCCGCGAGTAGAGGTAGAGGGTCGTCGTCCCGTAGCGCCTCGTCGTCGGAGTCCGCGGCGCCTCCGGCCACGGATCGTCGCCGCCGCTCTCTCTCTCGAGGACGAACGTCCCGCCGGGAGAGACGGCGCTCCAGAGACCGCCGAGCTCGCTCGCGACCGGCTCCGCCCAGGGCGGGTCGAAAAAGACGAGGTCGAACCCGGACGGCCGGTCGATCCGGAGAAAGGCCGCGACCGGGCGCGCGACCACGACGGCCCGGTCTCCGGCTCCGACGAGAGCCACATTCGCCTCGAGGGTTCTCGCGACGCGGCGATCCGCCTCCACGAAGACCGCCGACGCGGCGCCCCGCGACAGCGCTTCGAACCCGAGCGCGCCGGAGCCGGCGGCCGCGTCGAGAACGCGCGCCCCGCGGACCCGATCCCCGAGGATGCTGAAGAGCGCCTCCCGGGCCCTCTCGGTCGTCGGCCGAACGCCCGGACCGACTCCGAGCCGCCGCCCTCGATACTCCCCCGCCACGATCCGGATCAACGCGGAAGCTCCTCGCTCCCGTCGGCCCCCTCGGGCGGAAGGAACATCCTCGGCAGCTCCTCCCGCAGGACGACGAGCCGCTGCAGACCCCTCGCCGCCTCGAGGAGCTCGAGGCTCCGGACGAACGTGTCGTCCCGGACGACGCGATATTTCTGTCCGTCGTCGCGACGTACGAGGACGTCTCCGGCTTTCACGCGTGCCGGGTCCCACTTCTGCCAGTGGGCTCCGGCGGACTCGTCGAAGCGGGCGAGCAGCTCCTCGAGCGCTCCACGGGTCCGGCCGAGGGCGAGCGGCACACGCGCGAGCTCGTCGACGACGAAGACCTTCGGGAGGTCTCCCTCGCGGCCGACCTCGATCCGGAAGCGGCGAGGCTTCGTCGCGCCGAGAACGTCGATCCGGTACTCCGGGACTTCGATCCGGAGCGCCTCGGCGGCGACCCGCCGGACGACGTCGACTTCCACCTCGGAGAGGACCCGCTTCTTCACGGTCCGGACCCCGAGGTAGGTCCGGACCAGGACCAGCGTCCCGTCGCGGTAGAGGGAAACCCTGTCCTTCCCGTCGCCCTGCTCCACGTCGAGCGCCGCGACCAGGGTCTTGTCCTCCGGCCGCGGAGTCGGCGTCGGCTCCGCCGCGGGCGGCCCCGAGGTCGTCGTGACGGGCGACTCGTCCGCAGACGCGACTCCCCAGGCGGCGAGAGTCGCCGAAACGAGGAGGACGGCCGTCGCGGCCCGTCTCATCGTCCGCATCCCGCCGCCGCGCGAAGCGCGCGCGAGAACGCGAGACGCCGCGCGACCTGCGCTCGAAGCGCTTCCGGGGCCGGCGCGAGGAGGCGCCGCCACCGGTCCGGGACCGACGCCGTCGTCGTCGTCTCTTCGGGCGACGGGAAATGCGCTCCCTCCCAGCCCGGGACGATCGCCGCCGGGACGCCGAGCCGCAAGAGGAGATCCAGCGCCACGTGCGGATTCTCCTCCGAGAGCACCTCCTCGAGCGCGCGACGGAGGCGATCGCCGGAGATCGTCCCGAACGCGCCCGCGGCAACGGCATGCTGCATTGCAGCAGCGAAACCGGCGTCGAGCGAGAAGCCGAGCCGGGCGGCGTACCGCGCCGCCCGGAGCACCCGGGTCGGATCGTCCGCCAGCGACCTCTCGTGAAGGAGACGAATGCGACGGAGCGAGAGATCGCCGGCGCCGTCGAACGGGTCGATCGCTTCTCCCTCCGGCCCGTCCGGTCCGAGCGCGAGCGCCATCGCGTGGATCGAGAAG
>JAGOBQ010000287.1 GCA_017999215.1 Thermoanaerobaculia bacterium | reverse complement strand
TCCTCCGCCCAGTCCGCCGCGGACCCGGAGTCGTTCCGGGCCGTCCGGCTCGTGGCGGGGCGGGTCCCGGCGAGCCGGCTCGGCGCGGGAGCGCCGGTCCTCTACGTCGAGCAGGCGCTGCTCGAGAATCCGGACCGGCCGTACCGGCAGCGCTTCTACCGGATCGAGGAGACCGCGGACGGGGGCGTCGTCTCGCGCGTCTTCGAGCCGAAGGAGCCGGTCGCGGTGTCGGGGAAGTGGCGCGACCCGTCCGACCTCGCGCTCTACGGGGCCGGCGACGTCGTGGAACGGCTCGGTTGCGCGGTTCGCCTGAAGCGGACGGACGCCGGCTGGAGCGGGTCGACCGAGGGGAAGGAGTGTCCCTCCGCGCTCGCGGGGGCGCGCTGGGCGACCTCGGAGGCGACGCTTCGCCCGGGCCGGCTGGAGTCGTGGGATCGCGGGTACGACGTCGCCGGACGTCAGGTCTGGGGGGCCCGGAGCGGGCCCTACGTCTTCGAGCGGCGGTCGGACGGCCCGCCCGCCGCTTCGTCGAAGTAGGAGCTCAGGCGGCCTCGCCCGCCCGGCCGCCGCGGCCCCGGCGGCGCCGGCGGCGGGGCGCGGTCCGGGGGGGCGCGGGAGGCTCGTCGGGGGGGAGGAGCTCCGCGGGTCCGGTCTCTTCGTGGGGGATCAGCGCCTCCGGGAAGGGGATCGCGGCGCGGAGGTCCTCGCCCGGCCGGGGCGTCCGGCCGCCGCGGCGCAGGACGTCCTCCCAGATCCGGGCGGCGTCGCGGTAGCGGCCGGAGGCGGCCGAGTAGAGCGACAGGAGCCCGACGGCGACGGGGAAGTACCCCTTCGTGACGAGGCGGCGCGCGGCCGGGTCTCCGGGCCGCAGCTCGGCGATCCGGCCCATCGTGAAGAGCCCCTGCTTGAGGTCGTGGATCGCGGCGTTCGGGAGGGAGAGACGGGCCGCCTCCGGGTTGACGACCTCCTCGAGGAGGAGGAGGAGCTTCTGCGTGTCGACGGAGCCGCCGGAGCGGGCGCGGATGGCGGCGAAGAGGAGCGGCAGGAAGACGACGCCGAGCAGGATCGAGTCCGAGAGGATCTCGCCGCCGCCGCGGCGCCGGTCGGTCTCGGCGAGCAGCTTCCAGAAGAGGCCGGTCCCGCGCGCGGCGCCGCCGATCTCGGCCTCGAGCGCCGGGAAGATCTCGCCGAGAAGCCCGGTCTCCGACCAGAGGCGGTAGGTCGGCGCACCCCAGCCGCGCCGGAGCGGGTCGAGGAGCTCCTCCGTGACGCGCGGCGAGGCGCTCTTGCGGATCTCCTTCCGGTTCTCCTCGATCGCGGCGCGGACGCCGGGGGTCATCCGGAAGTCGAGGCGCGCCGCGAACTCGCAGGCACGCATCATCCGGACGGGGTCCTCCCGGAATCGGATCTCCGGGTCGCCGATCGTGCGGATGACGTGCCTCTCGAGGTCCTCCACGCCGCCGACCCAGTCGATCACGGCGAACGTGGCGATGTCGTAGAAGAGGCCGTTGATCGTGAAGTCGCGGCGGACGGCGTCCTCGGCGGGGGTGCCGAAGGTGTTGTCCGAGCGGATCAGGAGGTCTTCGTCGCCCGACGGACCCGGCTCGGCGTCGGCCGGGTCCGGGCGCCTGCGGAAGGTGGAGACCTCGACGAGCTTGCCGCCGTCGAAGAGGACGTGGGCGAGGCGGAAGCGTCGGCCGATGACGCGGCTGTTGCGGAAGAGCCGGCGCACGTCCTGGGGGCGGGCGTCGGTGCCGACGTCGAAGTCCTTCGGAGTACGCCCCGTCAGGAGATCCCGGACGGAGCCCCCGACGAGGTAGGCCTTGTATCCCGCCCTGTGGAGGCGATAGAGAACCTTCAGGGCGTCGGGGTCGATGTAGCCGCGCGAGATCGGGTGCTCGGCGCGGGGAATGATCCGTGGCTCGGCCATCCCTACAGGCGGGTCCTCGAGAGCATCGCCCCATTCTAGCGCTTGTGGCCGGAGGCGCCGGAGCGCGGCCGGAACGCGGGGCTCCTAGAATGCGGAAGCCCGTGGCCGATCCGACCTCGCGCCCCTTCGCCGGCGAGCCGCCGCTCGCCGTGGCCGTCGCCCTCCTGGGCGCGGTGATCGCGTCGCGGTTCCTCGCCATCGCCGCGGCGCCCGGAGAGATCGACGAAGCGGTCTTCGCCGGAGCCGTGCACCGGTTCGACATGGCGGACCTCTCGCCGCAGGCGCCCGGGTTCCCGGTCTGGATCCTCCTCGGCCGGGCGCTCCTGCCGCTCGCCTCCGGGGCCTTCCACGCCCTGGCCGTCGCCGCCACGCTTCTCTCGTGCGTCGCCCTGCCGGCGCTCTACCTGTGGGGACGGCGGCTCGTGGGGGGGTGGGCCGCGCTGGGAGCGGCCGTCTTCGCCGCGTTCCTTCCCGTCGTCTGGGTGAACGGCGGGCGGGCGTTCTCCGATTCGCCGTCGACGGCGCTCTTCCTCGCGGCGCTCGCGGCCCTCGCGGCGGCCTCGGAGCGCGCCGCTTCCGGTCGTGCGGGCGCCGTGGCGCTCGCCGTTCTCGCCGGCCTCGCGGCCGCAGCCGGAGCCGGAGTCCGCCCCCACCTCGTCCTCGCGTTCGGTCCGCTCCTCCTCGTCGAGGCGCTCCTCCTCGTCCGGACGCGGCCGGGCCGCCCCGTCGCGGCGGCGCTCGTCGCGTCCGGGCTCGCGGGAACGTCGGCCTGGCTCGCCTGGCTCCTGAAGCAGACCGGCGGCGTGCAGGGCTTCCTCGCCGGGATCGACGAGCGCGCCTCGTTCCGGTCGGAAGCGTTCGAGACGGGGCGCTTCGGGAACCTCCTCGACTCGTTCCTCGTCCGCGATTTCCTCGCGTGGCCCCTCGCGCTGGGCGTCTTCCTGCTCGCGCTCCTCGGCCTCGGGGCGACGTTCCGGCGCGCGCCGCGGGCGGCCGTCGCGCTCCTCCTCGTCCTCGCCCCGGCGTTCTGGTCGCTCTGGTTCCTCCACAGCCGGGAGATGTCGCGCTACTCGGTCCCGTTCGTCCTCGTCCTCGCGCTCCCCCTGGCCGCGGGCGTGGAAGCTCTTCTCCGGAGGCCTCCGCTCGGCCTCGCGGCGATGGTGGCCGGGGCGGCGCTCGCCGGACGCGCGTCGTGGGGCGAGGTCCGGCACGGTGCGACGAGCCCGACGCCCCCCTCGGCGGCGATCGACGCCGTCGCCCTCTACGGCCATCCGGGCCGCGAGACGATCGTCTCCGACGGGATCTTCAACGCGTTCCTCCGCCTGGAGCGGTGGGAGAAGCGCCTCCGCGTCTGGCCGCTCTCGGACGACGTCCTGCTGAGGGAGGGCGTGCGGCGGAACCGGAGGCTCGTCCGCCTCGCCGACTTCACGGCGGAGGGGGATTCTCCGGATCGGATCGACCCTGCCTGGCGGGTCTTCCGGCGGGAGGGGCGGGTCTCCCGGGCGCTCGGAAACGGCCGGCTCTTCACGGTCGCCGTGCGCGACCCGGCCCCGCCGCTCTTCGGGCCCGGCTTCGGGCCGAGGGAGAGCGCCCCGGGGCAGCCTTCGTTGCGCTGGTCCGGACCGGAGGCGCGCCTGATCGTCCCGGGCCTCCAGGGCCCTCCGGTCGCGCTCCTGCGCGGCGTTCGCCAGCATCACGAGGGGGCGACGACGCTGACGGCGAGGGACGCCGAGACGGGAAGGATCGTCCTCGAGCGGCGGATCGAGCCGGGCGAGTTCGAGGTCGCCTTCCTTCCGCAGCCGATCCACGGCCCCCTCGCACGGCCGCGCGAGCTCGTGCTGTCGTGCGATCGGCCGGAGGCCATCCCCGCGGCTCCCGGCCTCGCCCGGCCCTCGCGCGGCTGCTTTCTGTTCCGGGAAGCGACGTTTTCCCTTCCTCCCGAGGAGCTCTGGGAGCGCCTCGGCGGGGAGCGTCTCCTCGACCTCGGCCGGCCGCGCGACGCCTGGGCCGACCTCGAGGGGTTCCACGGACGGGAGGTCCACGAGACGAGCGGCGCGAGCTGGCGCTGGACTTCGGGCCGCGCCGCGTTCACGTGGGTGCCCGTGCCGGACCTCGAGCCGGGCGAGCTCGTCCTCCGGGCGCGGACGCCCGGCGAGGCGGCCGTCCGGGTCGACGTCGCGTTCGACGGGCGCGCGGCCGGGAGCGTCGAGGTGCCGCCGGGCGATTTCTCCGCGGTCCGCCTCTCCCTCGAGCCGGAGGCGCGGGCGCGCCTGCGCGCCGGCGATCCGGTGAGGATCACGCTCTCGACGCCGGTCCTCGTCCCGCAGGACGCGGGTCTCGGCGGCGACCCGAGGCGTCTCGGGATCGCCCTCGACCGCGTCCTCGTCCGTTAGCGGCCTACCGGCGTCGGAGGAGGTCCCGCCAGGCGAGGACGACGCAGGGAGCGACGACCGCGAACGCCACGAGGGCGTAGAGCCGTCGGTCTCCGTCCGCGGCCAGCCCGCGCACGAGGAGCGAGGCGCCGAGGAGGGTCACGATCGCGAGGAACGCGAGCCGGGCCCGGAGGCCGAGCTCCCGCAGGCGACCGCGCGAGGCGAGGACGGCCGCGGCGGCGAGGATCGCGAGGCCGACGGCCGCGGCCCGGGCCGAGCCCTTCACCGGGGCGGGCGCGCCGCCCCGACGGGGAAGAAGGAGCGGAGGATCTCGGCGGGGCCGACGAGGCGCGCCGTCCCGAACTCCGACGGGCGGGCGCGGTCGAGGAGGTGCAGGGCGCGCGCCGTGAGGTAGTCGAAGTTGTCCCGCGGGTCGTCGCGGTTCCCGCGGCGGTGGTACATCCGGTTGAGCGCGTCGAGCTCCCGCGCGAGGGCGCTCTCGGGATCGGGGCGCGTCGGAACGGGCGACACCGGCTTGCGCGGCCTCGGGTCGGCCGCGAGCCCCGTCGTCTCGCGGATCAGCGCGTCGAGCTCGCGCTCGCCCCGCGTGGGGCGCGCCGAGGGACGGCCGTCGGGCGGAGCGAGCAGGACGGGGCGCTTCCGGCAGTTGCCCTCGTGGATCTCGTCCGAGCGCACGACCCAGCCGAGGTTCGTGAGCGTCATCCGCTCGGAGACGGTGCTGACGAGGTTCTCGACGAACGGCTTGACGGCCGTGTCGAACGCCTCGTCGACGCCGTTGAAGGAGTTCAGGACGTAGTGGACGCGGAAGTGCTCGACGGTCCGCGCGACCTGGTCGAGGACCGGGTGGTCGCCGAGCGCCGCGGCGAGGTCGACGAGGAAGGCGTCGAGGTTCGGGAGGCCCGGCTCGTAGACGTCCTCGACCTCGTCGAGGAGGTCGTTCACGAGGAGCGTCGTCGTCCGCGGGTCCTTCACCTGGGCGTAGAACGGGCTCGACGGGGAGAAGACGATCCGGAGCTTCCGGAAGAGGATCGCCTTGACGATGTCGGAGGCGGCGAGCGTCGCCGAGGGGAGGTGGGGCGTGAAGACGAGGATCCCGGAGTTCGACCAGGGGAGGAAGTCGACGACGTTCGCGTCGAGCCCCGCCTTCATGTCGAGGACGACGTAGTCGGCCGGGAGCTCGTTGATCGCGTCGCAGAGCCGGGCCTTCTTCTCCGGCCCGAAGTTCGTCACCTCCTCGATCAGGTGCAGCGGTCCCGCCACGAACCCGAAGCCGCGGTAGAGGCCGCCGGGGTCCCACGAGTCGGGGAGGCGGGTCACGCACTCGTCGAGGCGGCGCCCCTTCCGGAAGAAGTGGTAGAGGTCGTGCGTGACCGGGACGCCGATCGAGTTCCTCACCGAGGAGGTGCCGGTGTCGAGGTCGACGAGGATCGTCGGGGCGAACCGGGAGAGCGAGAGCGCGAAGTTGGTCGCGACGGTCGTCTTTCCGACGCCGCCCTTCCCGGAGGAGACGGGAATGATCCTCTTCGGCATCGGGCTCCGGGAGGCTAGCACGCCTCCCGCGCCGAT
>JAGOBQ010000286.1 GCA_017999215.1 Thermoanaerobaculia bacterium | reverse complement strand
ATACGAGCTGCTCGTTCCGCCCACCACCGTCTCCGGGAATTCCCCGGCGGCGACCGACGTTCCGAGACGATGACATGACGAGTCTTCCCCGTCGCGCGCCCCGCCTTCTCGCCATCGCCCTCCTCGCCGTCCTGCCGACGGCCGCCTGCAGCCGTCCGGAACCACCCGCCGGGACGACGTCCGCATCCGGGGGCGGAATCGCGTTCTCGAGCGGAGGCTTCGACGCGGCCCTCGCCCGGGCGCAGGCCGAGAAGCGCCTGCTCCTCGTGGACGTCTACACGGACTGGTGCGGTTGGTGCAAGAAGCTCGACCGCGAGGTCTTCGCGGACGGCCGCGTCGGCGCCGCCGCGAAGGACCTCGTCGCCGTGAAGGTGAACGCCGAGAAGGGGGGGGAGGAGATCGCCCGCCGCTACCGCGTCCGCGGCTACCCGACGATCCTCTTCCTCGACGGCGCCGGAAGCGTCGTCGAGCGGATCGACGGCTACGTCGACGCGGACGAGATGGTGAAGATCGTCTCGGCCCTCCCGAAGGGCTGACGATTCCTCCGGATCCTCCGTACGAGCCCCTCTCCCGGGGCCTCGCCGCGTTCCGGGAGGGACGCTGGTTCGAGGCTCACGAGGAGTGGGAGGGAGCCTGGAAGACCGCGGTCGATCCGGACCGCCGGCGCCTTCAGGGGCTGATCCAGGTCGCGGCCACGGCGCTTCACCTCGAGGCGGGAAGGCGCGCTCCGGCGGAGCGGCTCCTCGCGCGGGCGCTCTCGAAGCTCGAGGACGCTCCGGACGACGTCGGCGGGCTCCCCGCGCGACGAATCCGCGACGGCGCGGTCCGGGTGGCGACCGTGCTCGCCACCGGCGAGGACCTTCGAGCCGCCCTCGACGACCTCAGACGTCTTCGGACGTGAGGAACGGAACGAGAGGCGGCGGCAGGACGCCGAACGATCGCGACGCCGCCGTGGCGACCAGCGTCCCGTCCGGCCCCCGCTCCGCCGCCCCGAAGACGCCGGGCCGGCCGGCCCCGACCGCCGAGAGCGCCGCCGCGAGCCGGGAAGGAATCGCGAGAGACGGCGCCCGGCCTTCGAGGACCGCCCGGACGACGCGGGCATAGGCCGCGGCGATCCGGGCCGGACTCCGTTCGGCGCCCCAGGCCGCCGCCGCCGCCGCGCGGGCGCGGCGTTTCCCCGCATCCCGGACGAGCTCTCCGAGAACGGCGGCGATCGTCTCCACCTCGCCGGTTCCGATCGGGATCTTCGCCGCGAAGGAATCGGGCAGCTCGCGGAACCACCCGACGTCGCTGACGACGACCGGGAGGCCCGTCCCGGCGAGCCGGCAGACCGCCCCGGAGGTCTCCCCGACCGTCGGAAACCGGAGGTTCACCGAGACGTCCGCCGCGCGGGCGAGCCGCCAGAAGTCCTCCTCCGGGAGGTAGCCGGTGAACCGGACGTCGTCCGCGAGCCCGTGCCCCCGGACGATCTCGCGCAGCGGATCGTCGTCGGCGACGGCGCCTCCGACGACGAGGAAGGGCCTCTCCCCCGGCGGCAGGAGCGCGAGCCCTTCGAGGAGCCTGCCGATCCGCTTGGCGGGCGTGACGATGCCGAGAGTCGCCGCGACGACGCGGTCCCGAGGGAGGTCCAGCGCGGCCCGCGCGGCCGCTCGGTCGTGCTCGGGGGCCGGCGCGACGAGGTGCGGGACCTCGAAGACGGGCGCCCGGACGCTTCGCCGCAGGAGCGCGCCGCGCACCAGGCTCGAGTGGACGACGACCGCGGCGGCGTCGCCGACGACGCCGAGCGACATCGGCCAGTCCCACGGCGCCAGGTCCCAGACGGGGACCCGCTCCCCCGCCCGCGCCCTGTCGCCGAGCGCGCGGCCCTTCGCTCCGTGCGACCGCTCGAGCTCCCGCGCGTAGTCCTCCACGCGCGCCGCGTCGAGGTAGCCCGCGGCGAAGAGGTGGTGGAGCGAGAAGTCGTGGAGGACCAGGATCGCCGGCACCCTCCCCGCGTTCTCCCGGAGCGCCTCGACCGACGGAAGGTGGAGCGGGTCGTTCCCGACCTGCAGGAGGACGGCGGCGTGGCCGGCCCGAATGGCGGCTGAGGCCTCGGACGGGGCGTAGGTCTCGAGCGCCACCTCCCCGCGCAGCGCCGCGAGGAGGTCGGCCGAATAGTCCGCGATGCCCGAACGAACGGGCGGGAGAGGGCTGACGAAGCCGAGCGGCGCGACGGTCACCCGAGCCCGCCCGCGCGCAGGAGAGATGAGACGACCGCGTCCCAGGAGATGCCCCGGACCGCGTCGTACCCGCGCTCCCCCATCCGCCGCGCCGTCTCCGGCGCCGCGAGGAGCGCGGCGGCCGCCTCGCCGACGGCGGCGCCGCTCGGCGGCGCGACGCGCCCCGTCTCGCCGTCGACGACGAACTCGAGCGGCCCTCCGGAGTCGGTGCACGTGACGACCGGCTTCTTCGAGAGGAACGCCTCGAGCGCGATGTACCCGTAGTCCTCGTCGGCCGGCGTGAAGAGGACGGCGCCGCAGCCGGCGTAGAGCGCGAGGAGCTCGTCGTCGGAGACGGCCCCCCGGAAGTCGACGTCGGCGCCGGTCCGGGCGGCCACCTTCCGAAGGCGCTCCTCGTCGGGGCCGGAGCCCGCGATCACGAGCCGGAAGCCCCCGGCCGCCGCGCCCTCGATCGCGAGGTCCATCCGCTTCCACGGGTCGAGGCGGCCGACGACGAGAGCCCAGCGGCCCGGGCCTTCGTCGCGGTAGCGCCCCGCGAGCGGCGGCGGATGGTAGAGCGCCTCGGCCTCGATGCCGTTGAAGCGCATCAGGCGGTCGGCGGTGTTCCGCGCGTTCGTGAAGACCTTCCGCGCCTCGCCGAGTCCCGTCGCGTCGGCCTCGGCGATCAGCTCCCTCCAGCGCGTGTCCTCCGGCCCCGGGCCGAAATCGCTCTGCTCGGTCCCGAAGCGGTCGTACGCCTGGCGGAACTGGTGGATCAGCCAGACGACCTTGTTCGGGTGCCGGACGAGGTACGAAGGGAACTTCATCGGGACGACGAGGTCCACTCTCGTCCCGTCGGCCTCCGTGACGTCGACGAGCCGCCACGCCGCGGCGGAGAGGAGGATCTCCTCCCGCGGGTACCACTTGAACGGGAGCTGGACGAGGTCGACGCGATGTCCGCGGGCCCGCAGCTCCCGGACGAGGCCGGCGGCGTGGCGCTCGGCGCCTCCCGAGGCGAACGGGACCTGGGCCGTGCAGACGAGGACGTTCGCCACCTACTTCACCCCGGTGACCGCGACGTCCTGCGGCGCGAAGACGAGCCGCGCCAGGGCGGCGACGAGGGAGTCGGACGGCTCGACGCCGCCACCCGACTCCTCCCGCGGGACGGGCGACCGATAGGCGATGGTGACGTTCCGCAGGCCGCAGGCCTCCATCAGGCGCCCGAGCGACGGGGCCGGAACGGGCCGGACGTGCGTGAGGTCCATCCAGAACCACTTCATCGCATAGACCGATTCCGCGTTCACCGTCTCCAGGAGGAGACGCCCGCCCGGGGCGAGGCGCGAGACGGCGAGCTCGACGAACGGCAGGAGCGCGTCGGCCGGAAGGTGCTCGACGACCTGGTAGGCCGTCACCCCCCCGAGGGAATCGACCGCGCGCCCCCGGAGCCAGCCGAACAGGTCGGCTTCGTCGACCGCAAGCCCCTTCTCGCGGCAGCGCGCGATCATCACCGGGTTCGTGTCGCAGCCGATGCCGGTCAGCCCGCGCGCGCGGAGCGCCTCGAGGAACTCTCCCCGTCCGCAGCCGAGATCGGCGATCGGGAGCCGGCTCCCGGCGAAGAGGGCGACGTCCCCGTCCTGCCGGCGCCGGATCTCCGACTCCGCTCCCCGGAAAGCCCTCTCGAAGTCCGCGTAGAGGCCCGCGGAGATCGGGTCCGCCGCGGACCGCGACTCCGGACCGGACACCGCCTCCCCGTCCGGCGCGACGAGAGGCGAGCCGCTCCGGAGCTCCGTCCGGAGCGTCGTCCACTCGAGACGCGCCGCCCGCAGGTCCTCGGAGGCGTGCGAGAGGTCCGCCTGGAGCTTCTCGAGCCGTGCCTCCGCCGCGTCGAGGCGCGCCGTCGACTCTTCGAGACGTCCGCGGACACCGTCGGAGCGGCTCTCGAGGAGGTCGATCCGCGCCTGGCTTCCCGTCACCTCTCGGCCGAGCGCCTCCCGGGCGCCGGCCTCCGCCGCGACCCGCGACACCAGGTCCCGGAGAACCGATTCCTTCTCGCCGAGCGAGGTGAAGAGGCTGGTTCGGACCTCCTCGAGCCGTCCCTCCTGCGCGTCCGCCCGCTCGAAAAACGCGCGCCCGCGCTCGTCGAGCTCCGCGCGGGTCTCCTGCTGGACCTTCGCGAGCGCGCCGAGCGCCCCTTCGATCTCGAGGAGAGCCGTCCGCAGCGCCTCGTGAAGCGCCGAGTTGAAGACGCCCTGGTCGCGCGTGACGATCCGGAGGGCGCGAAGGACGAGCGCCTTCAGGCTCCGGAACGGGGCGTCCGCCGGCAGGACCGGCTGGGCGAAGCGCGAGGCGTTCTCGAGGATGCTGCGGGGGCCCGCGAGGCTCGGGACGCCCTGGGGCAACGGCCCGTGCCCGGGACGTGCGGAGGGAGGAGCGTTCGGCCCGGGTGTCGCGAGCGCGGCGAGCTGCGCGGCGAGCTCGCGCGCGAGGCCCGCCGCGTCGCCGCGTCGGTCGTTCGTCATCCGCCTTATATTACGGCCCACCCATGCGCCGCGACGTCCTGCTCCTCCTGTCCGCCGCCGCCCTCCTCGGCCCCCTCGCGTGCGACTCGGCACGGCCGCCGGCCGCCGACGTGACCACGGCCCCTTCTCCCGCCGGGCAGGACGCGCCGGCACGCCGAACGGACCCGTGGGAAGGGGTTCTCTCCCCGCTCCAGTGGCCGGGCGAGCGGCATCTCGCGAACGTCCGCCAGCTCACGTTCGGCGGGGAGAACGCCGAGGCGTACTGGTCGGCCGACGGCCGGAAGCTCGTCTTCCAGGCCACCCGCCCCCCCTTCCGCTGCGACCAGATCTTCGTGGTCGACGCGGACGATCCGGGCGAGCCCCGCCTCGTCTCGACCGGCAAGGGGCGCACGACCTGCGCGTACTGGTTCCCGGACGGGGAACGGATTCTCTTCTCCTCGACCCACCTCGGCGGCGGACCGCTCTGCCCGCCCCCGCCCGACATGTCCTCGGGCTACGTCTGGAGCGTGAACCCGGACTACGAGATCTTCAGCGCCCGCCCGGACGGGTCCGGGCTCCGGCGCCTCACGGCCAGCGCCGGCTACGACGCCGAGGCGACGATCTCGACCGACGGCCGGAAGATCGTCTTCACCTCTACGCGGGACGGGGACCTCGAGCTCTACTCGATGAACGCCGACGGGAACGACGTCCGCCGGCTGACGCGGTCGCCCGGGTACGACGGAGGGGCGTTCTTCAGCGACGACGGCGAGTGGATCGTCTATCGCGCCTCGCGCCCCGCGACGCCGCAGCTCGTCGAGGAGTTCCAGTCTCTCCTTCGCCGGCACCTGGTCCGGCCGAGCCGCCTCGAGATCCGGATGATGCGCGCCGACGGCTCGGACGACCGGCAGGTGACGAGCCACGGCGTGGCGAGCTTCGCGCCGTTCTTCTTCCGGGGAGGGCACGACCGGATCCTCTTCGTGTCGAACCTGGCCGACCCCGGCGGCCGCAACTTCGACCTCTGGGCCGTCCGCTCCGACGG
This sequence comes from Thermoanaerobaculia bacterium, assembly GCA_017999215.1. Classification (GTDB taxonomy): domain Bacteria; phylum Acidobacteriota; class Thermoanaerobaculia; order UBA5066; family UBA5066; genus UBA5066. The sequence continues at coordinate 167 of JAGOBQ010000286.1, read as the reverse complement.
GACCGACCTCGAGCGGATCACCTACAACCCGACGTTCGACGGCTTCCCGATGTTCTCCCCTGACGGCCGGCGGCTCGCGTTCTGCTCGAACCGCCACAACGCGAAGCCCGGGGAGACGAACGTCTTCGTCGCCGACTGGGTCCCGTAGGGCCGCGTCAGGCCGCGGC
>JAGOBQ010000285.1 GCA_017999215.1 Thermoanaerobaculia bacterium | reverse complement strand
ACGGCGTCGAGGAGGTGGAACGTGCCGACGACGTTCGTGAGGATGAACTCCTCCGGGCCGTGGATCGAGCGGTCGACGTGCGACTCGGCGGCGAAGTTGACGACGGCGCGGGGCCGGTGCCGCGCGAGGAGCTCCTCGACGAGGGCGCGGTCGCCGATGTCCCCCTTCACGAAGACGTGGCGGGGGTCTCCGTCGAGCGCCGCGAGGCTCCGGGGGTTCCCGGCGTAGGTCAGCTTGTCGAGGTTCACGACCGGCTCGCCGGACCCGGCGAGCCAGCCGAGGACGAAGTTCACGCCGATGAAGCCGGCCCCTCCCGTCACGAGGATCATCCGTCCCTCCTCACTTCGAATCGTCCGCTCCGCCGTACCCGGCGGGGTTCGTCGACTGCCAGCGCCAGGCGTCGGCGCACATCTCCGCGAGGCCCCGCGTCGCATTCCACCCGAGCTCCTTCTCGGCCCGCGTCGGGTCGGCCCAGCAGCGGGCGACGTCGCCGGGCCGGCGCGGGACGATCCGGTAGGGGACCTTCCGGCCCGAGGCCTCCTCGAACGCCCGGACGACCTCGAGGACGCTGAAGCCGCGGCCCGTGCCGAGGTTCCAGGCGCGGATTCCCTTCCGGGTGGCGAGGTGCGTGAGCGCCGCGAGGTGCCCGAGCGCGAGGTCGGTGACGTGAATGTAGTCGCGGACGCCGGTTCCGTCCGGCGTCGGATAGTCGTCGCCGAAGACGCTCAGCGCGCTCCTCCGTCCGACGGCGACCTGCGCGACGTAGGGCATCAGGTTGTTCGGGAGGCCGCGCGGGTCCTCGCCGATCCGCCCGCTCGCGTCGGCCCCGACCGGGTTGAAGTAGCGCAGCAGGGCGATCCTCCACCCGGGGTCCGAAGCGGCGACGTCCGCGAGGAGCTGCTCGACCACGAGCTTCGTCCGGCCGTACGGGTTCGACGGCGTGCCGGCCGGCGCGTCCTCCGGGATCGGTACGGACGCCGGGTCGCCGTAGACCGTCGCCGACGAGCTGAAGACGAGAGTCCTCACGCCGGCCTTCGTCATCGCCTCGAGGAGCGCGACGCTTCCGCCGACGTTCGCGTCCCAGTACGAGAGGGGCTTCTCGACCGACTCGCCGACGGCCTTCAGGCCGGCGAAGTGAATCACGGCACCGACGGAATGCCGCGCGAAGAGCGCGTCGAGGGCGGCACGGTCGCGGACGTCGGCCTCGACGAACGGGACCTCGCGCCCGGCCAGCGCCGCGACGCGCGCGACGGCCTCGCGCCGGGAGTTGACGAGGCTGTCGAGGACGACGACGTCGTGCCCCGCCCGAAGGAGCTCGAGCGTCGTGTGGGAGCCGATGAAGCCGGCGCCGCCGGTGACGAGGATGCTGGTCATGCGTGGTCCGAAGCCGGGAGTCTTCCTCCGGGGCCGCCCGGCGCGCCGCGCACGTTAGCAGGTCTCCCGGGCCGCGCGGCCGGCGGTCAGTTCCAGTGCTTCAGCCGAGGCCAGAGCTCCGGGAGCGGCGTCTTCAGGCCGCGGCAGACCCAGACCGGTCCGTTCTCCTCCGCCATTCCCCACGGGTGGTGGTGCCGGCCGGCCTCTTCCACCGAGGCGCAGAGCCGCTCGAGGCTCTCGCGGTCGTCCTGGAGGACGACGAGGACGTCGCCCCGGAAACCGCGAGGCCCCCAGAAGAAGTGGTTCTGGTGGGCCGAGATCGCGCGGGGGAGGCCGTGGGCCGGCCCGAAGAGGTTGATCGCCCCCGCCTCGCCGTAGTTGTTTGCGAAGATCCCGCCGCGGGCGCGCTCCTCCGGCGTCAGGCCGTTCCAGACCGCCGCCACGTCGGCGACGAGCTCGGGCCAGCCGAACTGGTCTCCGAACATCTGCGGGAGCGGCCCTTCGTGCGCGACCTCGGCCTTCGGCGGCTCGAACCCGAGCCGCTTCATGTACGCGACGAGGTCCGGAGGCTCGAGGATCGGCAGGACGAGCGGCGCGACGGGGAGGGTCAGGAGGACCATGTACGCCGCGGCCGCGAGGCGAGGAGCGGCCCGCCCGGCGAGGCGGCGCCGCCTTTCGAGAAGCTCGTCGAGGCCGACGGCCCCCGCCGCGATCGCGATCGGGAAGACCGGCGTCAGGTAGTACCCCTTCGCGTTCATCGCGAACATCAGGACGAAGAAGACGATGAACGCGGCGCCGAGCGCCCGGTAGCGGCCGCTCCGCGCGAAGAGGAGCCACGCGAGGCCGCCGAGCCAGAGCGGGAGGAGGTGCGGTCCCTGCTGGAGCACCTGCGTGAGGACGAACTCGCCCGGGCCGAGGACGACGTTCTTCCCGGTGCGGGCGACGTTGCGCAGGTCCTCGAGCGTCGGGAAGCCGTTCGCGGCCTGCCAGAGTACGTTCGGGAGGAAGACCAGGAACGCGACCCCCGCGCCCGCCCAGGGCCACGGCGTCGCGAGATGCCGCCGCAACGGCGAGAGGAGGAGCCCGGCGAAGACGGCGACGCCGAAGAAGGCCGTCGAGTGCTTGTTCAGGAGCCCGAGACCCGCGAGCAGGCCGAGGAGGAGCCAGAGGCGCGGGGAGGCGCCGTCGGCGAGGCGGACGAGGACGTACGCGCACCCCGTCCAGAAGAGCGGCTCGACGACGTTCATCGAGAAGAGGGAAGCGATGGCGAGGAAGATCGGCGTCGCGAGCGCCGCGACGGATGCGAGCCCCTGCGCGGGCCGGCTCCCGCCGAGCCGCCAGGCGAGGAGGCCGGTGAGGAGGACGACGCACGCTCCGGCGAGCGCGGCGAGCAGCCGGAGGACGGAGAGCGAGCCGCCGAGGAGGAGCGCGGCCTTCGCGTAGAGCCCGATCGCCGGCGCCGCGTCGACGTAGCCCCAGGCGAGGTGCCGGCCGCAGTCGAGGAAGTAGAGCTCGTCGCGGAAGTAGCCGTAGCGGTCCGCGAGGGCCGCGTGGAGCGCGAACCTCGCCCCGGCGATCGCGAGGAGGAGGCCCCACGCGGGGGCCAGCGGAGGACGGGCTTCGCCGGGCGACATCCTCCTTCCTACGTCGACCGGCCGCCCGTGTTTCGCGGGGGCTGGCCGGCTCTCACCGCGCCGCGCCCCGGTACGCCGCGGCCATCTCCTCCGTCTCGCCGCGGAGCGCGGCGACGAGATCGGGGGGCGAGAGGGCGACGGCCTCCCGGCCGAACGAGAGGACGAAGCGGCGCGCCTCGAAGAGCGACCCGGCGGGGAGCTCGAGCTCCAGCTCGCCGGAGGGGAGCGTCGTCAGCTTCTGCTTCGGGTGCCAGCGGACCTCGGCCACCCACGCCGCCATCGCCTTCGTGAGGCGGACGCGGAAATGGAACGGCGCGCTCCCGACGAAGATGCCGATCGTCTCGCCGAAGTGGCGCTTCAGGTCGAAGTCGCGCGGGATCGAGAAGACCTCGGACGTTCCCTCGGCGTTCCGGATGCGCGCGACGTAGAACGTCTTCACGACGCCCGGGTCGTCGTCGTGGTCCTGCGCCGCCACGAGCCAGTCGCCTGCTGCCAGGACGAGCCCGTACGGGGCGAGGCGGCGAAGGCTCGTCTCGCCCCCGGGCTTCTGGTAACGGACGGTCAGCACCGTCCTCTCGCGGATCGCGGTCGCGACGGCGTTCCAGCCGGCCGGGTCGACGAGGCGGATCGGCAGCGGGTGGATGTAGCGCCGCTCGACGAATGCGCCGGGGCTGACCCGGATCTCGGGCGGCATCATCTCGGAGATCCTCTGGAATGCCGTCCGGAGCCCCTCGGCCACCGGCGTCCCCTCGTAGAGCTGCAGCACCTTGGCGGCGACGCCGATCGCGAAGAGGCCGGGACCCTCGACCGGGATCCAGGGGAGGTGCCACGCCGGGTCGGCGTAGCGGAAGGAGCCGCGCTTCCTGTCGAAGACGATCGGGGCGTCCATCTCGTCGCGCATGAAGGCGACGAAACGCTGGACGGTCTTCGTCGACGTCTTCCACCGGGCCGCGAGGTTCGTCGCGTTGACGACGCGGCGGCGCCGGAGGAGATCGTCGAACTCGAGGATCCGCCGGAAGAGGGGCCTGTCTTTCACGGCCATGGGGGGATCGTAGCTCCCGGGGACAGGCCCTGTCCGCGGGAGGCCGTGGAGGGCCGCGGCGCGCCCGGGAGGACGCGCCGCGGCCGCCGCCTCACGCCGCGGTCATTCCTCCCAGGGGAGGCCGGGCTTGAAGTGGCCGTAGTTCGTCGTCTTCTGGTAGATCGGCCGGCGGAGCGAGAGCCGCTCGCTGATCGCGGCCGGACGGAAGTCGAACGACGAAACGAGAGCCGCGGCGGCCTTCGCGTCGCCCGTTCCGAACGTCTCCACCGTCACCGACATCGGCTTCGCCTCGCCGATCGCGTACGAGACCTGGATCTCGGCGCGGCGGGCGAGGCCCGTCTTCACGACCTGCCGGGCGGCCCAGCGGCAGAAGTAGGCGCCGCTCCGGTCGACCTTCGAGGGGTCCTTGCCGCTCCAGGCGCCGCCGCCGTGCCGGGCCGCGCCGCCGTAGCTGTCGACGATGATCTTCCGTCCGGTCACCCCGGCGTCGGCCGTCGGTCCGCCGAGGACGAACGAGCCCGAGGGGTTCGCGATGAAGCGGATGCCGTCGCGCATCCACTCGCCGAGGGCCTTCGGAGCGAGATCCCTCTCCACCCAGGCGGCGATCTCTTCGCGCGTCACGTCGGGGCTGTGCTGCGTCGAGACGAGGACCGACTCGACCTGCTTCGGGGCGCCCCCTTCGTAGCGGACGGTGACCTGCGACTTCCCGTCGGGCCTGAGCCACGGCACGAAGTTGCGCCGGGCCTCGGCGAGCCCGCGCGTGAGGCGGTGGGCGAGGACGATCGGGAGCGGCAGCAGCTCGTCGGTCTCCGTCGTCGCGTACCCGAACATGATTCCCTGGTCGCCGGCCCCCTGGTCCCTTCGCTTCGCGTCGGTCGCCTTCTTCACGGCGCCGCCGATCTCCTTCGACTGGCGCGTCAGGAGGTTCGTGATCTTCACGCCCTTCGCGTGGAACGGCTCTGCGGGGTCGACGTAGCCGATCCCTTCGATCACGCCGCGGACGAGCCCCTCGTAGTCGGCCTTCTTCAGCCCCGCCTTCGACGTGATCTCGCCCGCGAGGACGACCTTGTCCTTCTTGCAGAGGACCTCGCACGCGACGCGCGCGTTCTCGTCGGGGCCGATGTTCGCGTCGAGGACCGCGTCGGCGATCAGGTCGCAGACCTTGTCGGGGTGCCCCTCGGTGACGGACTCGGAGGTCAGGAGGAAGTCGGTTTCGCTGGTCATTCGGATCTCCTTTCGAAGGTGTCGGTTCGTCTGTCGGACGCGCGGCGCCGTGGCGGAGCGTGAGCGGACGCGCTCCGCCGCGAAACACCGTCGCAACATCGAGATGTCGGTACTGGGGACGTGCCGGAACCGTTCAGGAGCGTCCTTTCGACGATGCAGATCACGTTTCGATCGCGCATGGCTCCCGAGCCGGAGGGATCGGGCCGGCCTTGCCACCGCAGGGACTACGGTCTGGCGGGCGGGTCGTCGAGCCGGTGCTCTCTCCGCCACTCTTCATGCCGGCAGCCCGAAACGCAGGGCTGCCAGTTGCTCAAAGAACCGCGCGGCCGCGCCGCGCCGGCGGATTCTCGCACACCCAGGACGAGAGCGGACGAGAGCGGGGTCAGGTCCGTTTTCCGTTGAAACACGGAAAACGGACCTGACCCCGTCTCCCCCGTCCGAACCCCGGGGCGGCGGGACGCGTATGCACCTCTCGTGGGCTTCCCATGCAAGGAGGAACGATGAGATCCCGTTCCGGACGATTCCTCGGGGCCGCCGCGGCGGTCCTCTCCCTGGCCCTTCCCGCCGCCGCCGCGCCGAAGGCGACGGGCTGGCAGATCCCGACGGCGGTGCAGAAGCTGCCGAACGGC
>JAGOBQ010000284.1 GCA_017999215.1 Thermoanaerobaculia bacterium | reverse complement strand
TCACCGGCCTCGTTCTCCTGGTCCTCGGGGTGACGTGGATTGGTGGACCGGCCCTCGCAGCGGACGCGCCGAGCTGCGGCGACTGCCACGAGCAGTCGAAGTCCTTCGGCGCGAACCCGCACGGGCGGGCGGCCTGCGACCTCCCCGGAGACGCGGCGTGCGCGAGCTGCCACGGCGACGGAAAGGCTCACATGGAGGCGGGCGGCGACGCGTCGCTCATCAAGGGCCTCCGCGGCGCCGAAGGCTCCGAGACCTGTCTGACCTGTCACGACGTCACGACCGAGCACACCTCCTACCGCCACGGCGTCCACGGCGTCAACGACACCGTGAACTGCCTCACCTGCCACTCCGTCCACACGCCCCACGCCCGTGAGCCGAAGCTCCTCGCGAAGCGTCAGACGGAGCTCTGCGCCTCCTGCCACCAGGGGCCGGCCTCCTCCATGCGGAGCAAGGCCTACGTCCATCACCTCGACCGCGGCGGCATGACCTGCGCGTCATGCCACGAGCCTCACGGCCGGCGGGGCGAGGGCGCGCTGAAGCTCACGCGCCAGGGCGAGGCTCCGTGCCTCTCCTGCCACACCGAGAAGCGCGGTCCGTTCGTCTACGAGCACGGCGGCCCCACCACCGGCGGCATGACCGGCGGGTGCCTGACCTGCCACGAGCCGCACGGCTCGAACAACCCCAAGATGCTCACCCGGTCCCGGGTCGACCTCCTCTGCCTCGAGTGCCACTCGACGCTCGCGGCGGGCGCCCTCGGCTCGCAGCCCCCGGCGACGCACAACATCTCCCTCCCGCGCTGGCGGAACTGCACGACCTGCCACGTGGCGGTCCACGGCTCCAACCGGTCGCCGAAGCTGCTGAAGTAGGAGGAGCCGGAGATGCGCGCGAAAAGATTCCTCCTCGCCGGCCTCCTGCCGGCGCTCCTCCTCGCCGGCGTCGCGTCCGCCCAGGACGTGCCGCTCGACGTCGAGATCGGCTACCGCTTCACCGACATCAAGGGCAACGAGGAGATGTTCAAGAGCCAGCTCGACGAGGAGGACGGACTCCAGCTCCGCTCCCTCTCGTGGGGCCTCGGCGACATCCGCGACTCGAACGCCATCGACCACTTCCGCCTCGACGCCGCCGACCTCGGCGCCGGCCCGAACGGCCTCCTCCGCGTGGAGGCGGGCCGCACCGGCTACTGGAAGCTGAACGCTTCCTGGAGGCGCTCGGAGCGCTACTCGAACCTCCCGACCATCGCGAACCCGTTCCTGGGGAACGGCAACCTCGACAGCCAGCACTCCTACGACCGGACCCGGAACTCCGTCGACGTCGACCTCGAGCTCCTCCCGGGCAAGAAGATCCGTCCGCTCCTCGGCTTCAGCTACAGCCGTTACTCCGGCCCCGGGCTGACGACCTACCACGTCGGGCAGGACGACTTCCAGCTCCAGCAGGACCTCAAGGAGCGCGACACCGAGTACCGCGTCGGCGTCGCCTTCGACGCCGGCCCCGTTTCCGGCCAGGTCATCCAGGGCTGGCGGACGTTCAAGTCCGACGAGAACCTGAAGCTCCTCGCGGGCTCCGGGAACGAGTCGGGGACCATCCTCGGCGTACCCGTCTCGCTCGACTCGCTCACCCGCCGCTCGAAGGCCGACTTCGACACGCCGGTCACCTCGGCCGTCGTGAGCGGGAAGCTCGGCCCGGCGATCCGGCTCACGGGCACCTACGTCCGGGCCTCCGCCGACGGCGACGACACGAGCGACGAGACCCTCACCGGCAACCTCGTCTCGTACGAGATCCTTCGCTACTTCAAGGGCCTCGCGGAGTCCTCGACGGCGACGGCCGAGGCGCTCTCCTGGCGCGGCAGCGTCCGGGCCGACGGCCACCCCGCGGCGGCCTGCGCCCTCTCCCCCGGCTACACCCGCCGCAACCCCGAGGTCGAGGGCTACAGCCTCGTCAACGACCTCTGGGGGACGACGACGACGTTCAGCGGGTTCGACCCGCGCGACGTCTCGACGATGCTCGAGGCGCGGACGCGCCTGGAGCGGAACGAGAGCATCTTCGACGTCCGCGCGAGCCTCAAGCTCGGCAAGGCCGTCACCCTCCGCCTCGGCTTCGTCCAGAACCAGGCCGACATCGACGTCGAGAACGACGAGGCCGAGGTCGTCGTCCCGGGCAACCAGGGCGGCTCTTACGACCGGCGCGTCCAGGGCATGGAGGGCGGTCTCGCCTTCAAGCTCGGCGGCCTCTCCCTCGGCGTCGACTACGTTCGCGAGCAGGCGGACACCGCCGTCGTGAGGACCGACTTCCGGGAGCGCGACCGGCTCCGCCTCCGCGGCGCGTGGCAGGCCGCCAAGTGGCTCCGGCTCGGCGGCAACGCCGAGATCGTGGACACGTCCAACGACGACTTCGGCTACGGCTTCGAAGGCGACATGAACACCTACGCGGGCGACGTCGAGGTCTCGCCGTGGGAGTTCCTCACGTTCCGCGTCGGGGCCGGCCGGTTCGAAGGCGACCACTCGATCGCCTACCGGGTGCCCCAGACCTGGGCCAGCGCCGACTCCGTCTACCACGAGCGGGGCGACTCGCTCGAGGGCGGTCTCACGCTCAACCTCAAGCCCTTCACCCTCGAGGCCCTCTACCGGACCTTCGAGAACGACGGCAGCTTCGCCTACGAGCTCGACCGGGCGCGCCTGCGGGCGAGCTGGGATTTCACGGAGCTCTTCGGCATCGCCGCGGAGTGGGACCTCGACGACTACGCCGAGACCGCCCGCACCTACGGGACCGGCGCGGACTTCAAGGCGAACCGCTACGGCCTCTACCTCCGGATCCACAAGTAGCCGCGCGACCACCGCGGCGACGGGAGGCGCCCCCGCCGAGAGGCGGGGGCGCCTTTTCTCATGGGTCTTTGCGAGCGCCGGGAGGCGGGTCGGTCGCCGGCCCGCGGCCGCGTGACGGCTACCGGGGCCGCGACCCGGGCTCGAGCGCCGCTCGCGCGTAGGCCCTCGCCTCGCCGGCGAGCGAGGAGAGATGCCCGAGGGCGACGATCGGGCCGCAACGTGCCAGCGCGCCGAGGCACCGCCCTCTCGCGCAGTGCCCGGTGACGAGAATGCCGATCCGGAGCGCGCGCACGGGAACCACGGTGGCGGCCGCCACGAGCGCGAGATGGATCGGGCGGTCCCTTTCCCACTCGCAGCGGAGCGTTCCGAGCTCGAGGCCCCGGCGATACCGCTCCCGGAGGAACCCCCGGGCGGTTTCGAGGTGATGGTGCTCGACGACCGCGTCCGGGGCGAACGTGAGCCGCACGCCTCGCTGGAGAGCGCGGCGGCTCCAGCTCGCGTCACCCTGCAGGACGTCCTCGGGTATCGGTCCGAGCTCGTCCCAGGTCGCCCGGTCCAGGAGGACGTTCGCGGTCGGGGCGTTGTCGATGGCACGCGGCGCTCCGCCGGGGAGGACCTTCGAGAACTTGCAGATGTGGATGCCGGTGTCGAGCCATCGGTCCCCGTGATTCGCGATCGCTCCGACGACGATCCCGCCGGTGCGCTCCCAGGCGGCGACCATCCGCTCGATCCAGTCCGGTCGGGCATAGGTGTCGGGATCGGAGAGAAGGAGGAGCTCTCCGCGCGCCATGGAGACGCCGAGGTTCCGGGCCGCGTGGGGCAGAAGGCGAGTCGGGGAAACGTGGCACCGGACCTCCGGAAAGTCCCGCGCCACGATGGCCCCGGTCGTCCCGCCCGGGCCGGAGTCGACGAGAACGACCTCGAAGTCGGTGAACGTCTGTCGGCGGAGCGCGGAGAGGCATCCCGACACGGTCGCTTCGGAGCGGTAGGCGGGAAAGACGACCGAGACGCGGGGGCGCGCGGTCACAGTGGGCCGTTCGCGGTTCCGCGGCGCTCGACGATCTCGTAGCGGGTGAACCGGGCCGCGGCCCCACCGGGTCCGAAGAGGATCCCGGCCGCCTGCCCGAGAGCGGGGCCGAGCTGGCGGAGCCAGGCGTGAAGCCAGTGACGGCGGAGGACCCGGGCCGACTCCGGGTTCCTCTCGCGGAGCCTCCGCCCGTAGAGGACGAGGTAGTAGGCCGGGTAGACGGGGAAGAGGAGGACCGCGGCGGCCGTCCGGGCGAAGCCCCAGCCCTCCGTCCTCCTTCGCCAGCCGACCCAGAACCGGTGGAAGTGGAAGTCGGCGAGGAACGGCTCGAGGAGCGACGTCTCGTTGAGGTGGGCGAGCCGAGCCGCGGGCTCCTGCAGGAGCCGGCCGCCCCGGCGGCGCACTCCTTCCCAGAGACAGATGTCGGAGAACGCGTCCGCCGGGAGCTCGTCTCCGAGGTCGAGCAGCGCCGAACGGAGAAAGCTCGTGTGGAACGGCGGCGCCATCGTTCCTTCCCCGCGAGCGAGCGGGGGGCCGAAGAGGCCGTAGTTCATGACGCCGTTCACGTCGGCCTTCCCGATGCCGGGGTTCGCCACGTGCATCTCGGAGGCGACGGCGGCCCACCCTTCCTCGTGGGCGGCGAGGACGGCCGAGGCCCAGCCCGGCAGGGCGCGGCTGTGCTCCTCGACGAGAGCGACGGCTTTCCCCCGCGCGGCGCGGATCGCGGCGACCCGCGCCTCGGCGAAGCTCGTCTCCGACGGCATCGGGAGCGTGACGACGGCCGGGTGAGAGGCGCCCTCGACGGGAGGAAGGTCGCTCCGGAGGTCGACGAGGAGGACCTCCATCCGGTCGACGGCGTCCTGCTCGAGGAGCGATGCGAGGCAGCCCGCAGCGCGCTCTCTCAGCGGGCCGACGATGACGACGACGGAGAGCTCGGGAGAGGGGGCGCGGCCGGGCGGTGTAGTGGAGATCACGGAGCCTCGCAGCGGGGCGGGATCTTATCCCGGCCGTGCCGCGAGGCTCCGCGACCTTACCGCATCGCCTCCATCGGCGAGAGGCGCGCCGCGCGCATCGCGGGATAGAGGCCGAAGACGAGCGCGAGGCCGAGCGCGACGCCCCAGGCGACGAGAAGGCCGACCGGGTTCACGACGAGGCCCCACGGGAAGAAGTGGGAGAGCTTCTGGCAGAGGAAGGCGCCCCCCACGGTCCCGAGGAGCGCGCCGAGCGAGGCGAGGACGAGGGCCTCGAGGAGGAACTGGACGAGGATCTCCGTGTCGGAGGCCCCCATCGCCTTGCGCAGCCCGATCTCGTAGCGTCGGGAGGCGTAGGAGATGAGCATGACCGAAAGGACGCCGACGCCGCCGACGAGGAGGACCGTCCCCGCGAGCGCGGAAAGGATGACCCGCCAGGAGCGCATCTCTTCCAGGAACTGCGAATAGGCCTTCGCGGCCTCGGCGTCGAGGTCCTTGATCTCGGTGTCCTCGATGCCGTGGTGTGCCTGGCGCGCTCGGGAGAGGACCAGCGAGGAGACCTCCTCGAGGTCGCGCTCGTCGCGGAGCTTCACGGCGACGTGCGTCAGCTTCCGGTCGGGATCGATGCGGACGACGTAGGTCTCGAGCGGGACCATGAGCCCGTTCGCGTCGTAGTAGAGCTCCTCGTTGAAGACCATCAGCGGCGCGAGGACGCCGACGATCCTCCAGGGGACCCCCTCGATGACGACGTCCCTCCCGACGGGGTCGGCCCCGCCGAAGAGCTTCGAGGCGAGCGTGGCGCCGACGACGGCGACGGTGCTCCGCCTCCGCGCGTCGTCGGCCGTGAGGCCGCGGCCGAGCGAGACGGGGCGGTTCATGAAGACGGCGTAGTCGGGCGTCAGGCCGGTGACGAAGACCCGCTCGGTGCCGCCGGCGACGCGGACCGACGTCCGCTTCGTCGCCCGCGGGAGGAACGCGGCGACCTTCGGGTGAGGAACGGTGAGGCGCGAGAGGTCGTCGAAGCGGAGCCCCGGCGACATCGCGAACCGCTTCTGGTCCTCGGTCGTCTTCGGCTCGCGCGACTGCAGGACGGCCGTCCCGTCC
>JAGOBQ010000283.1 GCA_017999215.1 Thermoanaerobaculia bacterium | reverse complement strand
GTCGGCACGTTCGCGAAGACCTCGGCCGCCTGCTCGGCCGGCAGGTCGAGCCCCTCGGCGACGTTCAGCCCCTTGTAGCGCACCTCGAGCGTCTCTCTGTTGTAGCGGCGGCCGCCGCAGACGTCGCACGTCACGTAGACGTCGGGGAGGAAGTGCATCTCGATGGCGGTCTGCCCGCCGCCGCCGCACGCCTCGCAGCGCCCCCCTTTCACGTTGAACGAGAAGCGCCCCGGCCCGTATCCCCGCATCCGCGCGTCCGGCACCTGCGACATCAGGTCGCGGATCGGCCCGAAGAGGTTCGTGTAGGTCGCCGGGTTCGAGCGGGGCGTCCGCCCGATCGGCGACTGGTCGATGTCGATCACCTTGTCGACGTGCTCGAGCCCCTCGATCCGCTCGTGCTCGCCCGGCTTCTCGTGCGCGCCGTGCAGCATCCGCGCCGCGGCGCGGAAGAGGATGTCGTTGACCAGCGTCGACTTGCCCGACCCCGAGACGCCCGTCACCGCCGTCAGGCAGCCGAGCGGGAAGCGGGCCGTGACGTCCCGCAGGTTGTTCGCCCGCGCGCCGACGACCGTGATCGCCTTCCCGCTCCCGGCGCGGCGCTGGGCCGGCACCGGGATCGTCAGCTCGCGCGAGAGGTACTTCCCCGTCAGCGATCGCGGGAAGCGGGCCAGCTCGTCCGCCGTCCCCTCGCCCACCACCTCGCCGCCGTGGACGCCCGCGCCCGGGCCGAGGTCCACCACGCGGTCCGCGGCGCGGATCGTCTCCTCGTCGTGCTCCACGACGACCACGGTGTTCCCGAGGTCGCGCATCGCCATCAGCGTCTCGATCAGCTTCCGGTTGTCCTTCGGGTGAAGGCCGATCGACGGCTCGTCGAGGACGTAGAGCACGCCCATCAGCTTCGAGCCGATCTGCGTCGCGAGGCGGATCCGCTGCGCCTCGCCCCCCGAGAGCGTCGCCGATCCGCGGCCGAGCGACAGGTAGCCGATCCCGACCGCGTTCAGGAAGCCGAGGCGGTCCTCGATCTCCTTCAGGATCTTCCCGGCGATCTCACGCTCCCGCGGCTCGGGCCGGAACGTCGCGAAGAACTCCGAGGCGTCCTCGAGCGTCATCTCCGCGAGCGCGTCGATCGCCTGCCCGCGCACCTTCACCGCGAGCGCCTCGGCCTTCAGCCGCCGCCCGCCGCAGTCGGCGCACGGCGTGAGCGACATGAACGCCTCCAGCTCCTGCCGCGCCTCCTCGCTCTCGACCTCCTTGTACTTCTCCGTCAGGAGCGGGACGAGCCCCTTGTAGGAGGACGACCAGACGTACTCCCCCTTCTCCGACTTCCACTTCCATTTGATCTCCTGCTCCTTCGAGCCGTGGAGAATCATGTCGCGCACGCCGGCCGGGAGCTTCTTCCACGGGACGTCCATCGAGAACTTCGCCGCCTTCGAGAGCTGCTCGAGCTGCCGGAGGCGCCAGTTCGTCGAGCCCTTCTTCCACATCGCGATCGCGCCGTCGGCGATCGAGAGCGTCGGGTCGGGGACGAGGCGGTCGGGGTCGACGCGCGGCACCGAGCCGAGGCCCGAGCAGGCCGCGCACGCCCCGTACGGCGTGTTGAACGAGAAGAGGCGCGGCGTGATCTCCGGCAGCGACGTCCCGCAGTCGGGGCAGGCGTACGACGTCGAGAGCGTCTCCTCCGAGAGCGTCTCCCCCTTGCCGCCGACGACCGAGATCGTCACGAGGCCCTCCGCGACGCGCACCGCCGTCTCGAGCGAGTCGGCCAGCCGGCGCCGCGTCTCGTCGTCGCGCCGGACCACCAGGCGGTCGACGATCACCTCGATCGTGTGCTTCTTCTGCTTGTCGAGCTCCGGCGGCTCGGCGAGGTCGACCGTCTCCCCGTCGACGCGCGCCCGCACGAACCCCTTCTTCGCGAGCTCGGCCATCTGCCGCCGGTACTCCCCCTTCTTCCCGCGGACGAACGGGGCGAGGACGAGGAACCGCGTCCCCTCGCTCATTGCAAGGACCCGGTCCGTCATCTGCTGGATAGTCTGCGCCGAGATCGCGCGCCCGCAGCTCGTGCAGTGCGGCTGGCCGATGGAGGCGTAGAGGAGCCGCAGGTAGTCGTGGATCTCCGTCACCGTCCCGACGGTCGACCGGGGGTTCTTCGACGTCGTCTTCTGCTCGATCGAGATCGCGGGCGAGAGCCCCTCGATCGAGTCGACGTCCGGCTTCTCCATCTGCTCCAGGAACTGCCGCGCGTACGCCGAGAGGGACTCCACGTACCGCCGCTGCCCCTCGGCGAAGAGCGTGTCGAACGCGAGCGACGACTTCCCCGACCCCGACACCCCCGTCAGGACGACGAGCGCGTTGCGGGGAATCGTCAGCGAGACGTTCTTCAGGTTGTGCTGCCGCGCACCGCGGATGACGATCGAATCCATGGCCCCTTTCGATTCCGACGGACGGAAAGGGCCGGATTATCCCCCCGCCCCCCGGGGGCGACGGGCACGCAGGCGCGCGAGGACGGCCCGCGGCGCGCCGCGAAGCCCCCGGGCGAGCGCGCGGGGCCGGAAGCGGTTCCGGATCGCGAACTCGGCGAGCGCCGGCGGGTACGCGATCCACGGAACGGGGTGGGGCTCGGTCGCCTGGCTGCGCCCGTCCAGGCGGTGGTCCCATTTCGCGAGGCACCACCAGAGGGAGAGGTACCCGGTCCGGCGGCGGACGACGGCGAAGATCTCGCCGAGGGCCCGATCCCACCCCGCGACCGTCTTCGCTCCCGCGTGCAGGCGGCACGCTGCGAGCGGCCGGTCGAGGTAGAGGACCTCGTCTGCTGCGAACCTCTCCGCCGCCCGCAGCCAGAAGTCGTAGTCGAGCGCGTGATGGAGCCGCGCGTCGAACGCGCCGACCTCCTCGAGGAGGGAGCGCCGAAAGAAGGCGGCCGGCTGCGCGACGAAACAGTAGTCGGCGAGGCGCTCCCGGCTCCACTCCTCCGTCAGACAGGGGCCGATCGTCCGGCCCTCCTCGTCGACGTAGACCGCGCGCCCGTAGACGAGCTTCAGGGCGGCGCTCTCCGCGAAGGCTCGACCGACCGCCTCGAGGGCGCCCGGGAGGAGGAGGTCGTCGCTGTTGAGGTACCCGAGGACCTCGCCCCGCGCCCGCGCGAGGCCGCGGTTGATCGCGTCCGCCTGGCCGCCGTCGGGCTCCGACACGGCGTCGACGCGGCCGCGGTAGGACTCGAGGACCTCCCGCGTCCCGTCGGTGGAGCCGCCGTCGTGGACGAGGAGCTCGAGGGACGGGTAGGCCTGGCCGAGCACGCTCTCGAGCGTCGCCGCGAGGAAGCGGCCCTGGTTCAGCGACGGGACGACGAGGGAGATCGGGGGGAGGGTCACGGGGAAGGCTTCGTCCCCGCTCGGAAGAGAACGCGGATGCGCAACCAGTTCGCCAGGAGGAAGAGCACGCGCAGGGCCAGGGACGCGCGGCGGAGCCCCCTCGGCCCGTAGCGCCTCCAGATCTCGGCCTGGGCCGGCAGCGAGAGGTAGTGCCGGTCGCTCCGAAGCCGCGAGAGGTACTCCCGCAGGCCGGGCGCCCCTCCCACGCGGGGATCGTACTCGCCGACCTCGTGAACGAGGCGGAGGACCGGGTCCACGAGCACCGGCACACCGGCCTTTCGAGCGCGCAGGCCGAACTCGGCGTCGCCCCAGGCCATCGGGAACCGGTCCGCGTCGGGCAGGCCGATGCGGGCGAAGACCTCCGCGGGCACGAACGTCCCCATTCCGTGAGCCCAGTCGACCGGAAAGGGCTCCGTCGGCAGCTCGGTGGCGGGCCGCCCGTGGTGGAGCATCCGGAAGCCCCGTCCGAGCCACTCCATCCTCGCCCCGGCCGACCAGACCCGGCCCCGGTCCTGGCCGTAAAGGACGACGCAGCCGAGCACGGCGCCGGGGAACCGGGCCGCGGAGGCGCGGAGGCGGTCGAGGTACCCGCTCTCCATCGTCACGTCCTGGTTGAAGAAGACGACCCCGCAAGCCCCTTCGCGGAGCGCCCGCTCAACGCCGAGCCGGATTGCACCCGTCCAGAAGACCGGTGTCTCGGTCCGGAGAAGCCGAAGCCCGGGGAAGGCGGCCGCCATCCCTTCTCCGTGCCCGCGTCCCTCGTCGTCCACGAGGAGGACGTTTCGTGCCCCGTCGTCCCGAAGCGACCCGAGCGCCCGACGAGTCGCATCCGGCCGGCCGAACGCGGGGACGACGAACCAGGGCTCCAGAGGCTCCTCAGGCATCCGACGGCTCCGCCCCGACCTCCTCGATCTCCGCCCGCACCATGATCCGGACGAGCTCCGGGAAGCGGGTATTCGCCCTCCAGCCGAGCTCCCGCTCCGCTTTCCGCGGATCACCTCGCGTCTCCGTGATCTCGACAGGGCGGACGTAGTCCGGGTCGAGGACGACGTGGTCGCGCCAGTCGAGCCCGGCCTCCCGGAACGCGAGCTCGCAGAGCTCCCCGACCGAGTGCGACTCGCCGGTGGCGAGGACGTAGTCGTCGGGGCTCGCGGCCCCGAGGATCGCGCGCATCCCGTCGACGTAGTCCGGCGCGTACCCCCAATCGCGCCGCGGGGCGAGCGTGCCGAGGTGGAGCTCCGTCTCGTGGCCGCGGGAGATCCGCGCGACCGCCCGCGCGATCTTCCGCGAGACGTAGTTCTCGCCCCGACGGGGGCTCTCGTGATTGAAGAGTATCCCCGCGCAGGCGAAGAGGCCGTAGGCCTTCCGGTAGACACGGACGAGGTTGAGCGCGTAGAGCTTCGCCGCGGCGTAGGGGTTCACCGGCGCGACGGGAGTCGTCTCGCCCTGAGGACACTCCGCGGGCTCGCCGAAGATCTCGCTCGTCGCGGCGAGGAAGAATCGCGCCTCCGGCAGGTTCTGCCGGACCGCCTCGAGGAGGCGCAGCGTACCGAGGCCAGTCGTCTCCGCCGTGTACTCGGGGAGGTCGAAGGAGACCTTCACGTGGCTCTGCCCCGCGAGGTGGTAGACGGCGTCGGGCCGCACCTGGCGCACGAGCCACTGGAGGCTCGAGGAGTCGGTCAGGTCGGCGTAGTGAAACTTCAGTGCGCCCCGCCGCCGGGCCTCGGCGCAGACCGGGATCGCGTCGAGCCGGCTTCGCTGGACGAGGCTCGCCTGCCGCACGAGGCCGTGAACCTCGTCACCGTCGCGGAGGAGCGCCTCCGCGAGATACGAACCGTCCTGTCCCGTGATTCCCGTGATGAGCACGCGTGACATGTCGAACTCCCGGCGCCGGAATGAGCTGGGGCAAGTGTAGTCTCCCCGGGAGTCCCTGCCCGTGCCCACCGTCGCCGTCGACCTCTCGCAGCTCGCGCCCGAGGGCCGCAACGGCGGCGCCGCGCGGTTCGTCCTGGACCTGCTCGGGGCCCTCGCGCCGGCGCTCGACCTCGTCCTCCTCGTGAGGCCCGGGAGCGAGCGTGCCGTCGCGCCCCTCGCGGCGGCCGGGGCGCGCGTCGCCGTCCTCGGCGACGCGTCCGGAGTCTCAGAGCCGAGGCGGCCGCGGCGCGTCCTGCGCCGCCTCCCGCCCGCTCTCGCCCGACTCCTGCCCGACGGGGCCTCGCTGCGCCGCCTCGGCGCCGACGTCCTCTTCAGCCCGCTCCAGAGCGCCGCGTTCCACGAGCCGGGCCTGCCGCACGTCGCCGTCGCCTACGACCTCCAGGAGCTTCACCATCCGGGGTTCTTCACGGACGCGGAGAAGCGCCGCCGAGCCCGGTTCCGGTCGGACCTCGCGAAGTGCGACCGGGTCGTCTCGATCTCCGCATCGACGGCGGACGAGCTCGTCCGGCGAGCCGGGATCCGACCGGAGCGCCTCTCCGTGACCCACCCCGCGGGCCCGACCGAGCGACGCGCGCTCGGCGCCGACGCACTCCGCGCGGAGCTCGCCCCGCTGGGCCTCGAGCCCGGGAA
>JAGOBQ010000282.1 GCA_017999215.1 Thermoanaerobaculia bacterium | reverse complement strand
GCCCTCGAGGCGCCGGCCGTAGCGCGAGACGACGGGGAGCCGCCCTGTCGGGGTGTCGTCCTCGCCGCCGGCGAGCATGTCCTGAACGGCTCCCGTGAGCCCGTGCTCCGGGCCGAAGAGCAGCCTCAGGTCGAGGCCGGCGTCGAGGAGGGCGCGGGCCGTCGGGACGAAGCGGGACGTGACGGAGGCCGGGTTCGCGACGAGGCCGAGCTTCAGGCCCCGGAGCGGGGACGGGTCTTCCAGGAGGACGTCGAGGCCGGAGAGGAGGCGGGGTCTCGTCATTCGGCTGCTCCCGCCGCGCCAAGCGTCGCGACCGCGGCGCCACGATAGTAATGCGCGAGGATCGCGTCGCGGCTCTCGCCGCGGCGGGCCCGCGCGATCGCGCCGGCCTGGCAGAGCCCGGCGCCGTGCCCCGTTCCGCGGCCGGTGAAGGCGTAGCCCGCGGGGCGTTCCTCGACCTCGAAGTCCGTCGACCGGATCGAGCTCCAGCCCCAGAGCTCCGACGCGCGCGCCCGCACGTCGAAGGCGCGAACGACGCGGGATCGCCCTCCGGGCGCGACGAGGCGCAGGGCGGCGACCCGGCCGTCGTCGGCATGGGCCCAGACCTCGAGGAAGCGGGCCGCGGGGAACCCGAGCTTCTCCGCGAGGGACGGCACCATCGCGCGCGGGAGGAAGAACGTCCAGCGGGCGCCCGGCGCGGTGAGACAGGCGTCGTCCTCGACCGGCACGAGATCGGGCGTCTCCTCGTCGTCCCAGATCGCGGAGGGGCGCGCCGTGAGGCCTCCGCAGACGGCGTGGAACGGCGCGGCGACGACGTGGCCGCCCTGGACGAGGACGAGCCCATGCGTCGCCTCGGCGGCGCGCCGCGTCGCCTCCCTCGCCCGTCCGAGGCCGCGGAAGACCTGGCAGTGGACCGAGTCGCAGACGTCGGCGCCCCGGTCGGCGTGGCGTCCCTTCTGCGCGACCGCGTACGACCGCGCGGCGACGGCCTGGGCCTCGAGCGCCGCCGGCGGAGCATTTCCCCCGATCTCGTCCGGGAGGACCGCCGCGACGTACGCCTCGAGCGGGACCGTCTCGACGACGCCGCTCGCGAGGCGGAGGACGCGGCGGGTCGTCTCCTCCGTCGCGTCGAAAGGGATGCGGGAGGCTGCGCGGGCGGGCGGGAGCGAGACGACGCCCGCGAGGAGGACGCAGGCGCCGAGCGCGGCGGATCGGGCGAGCCTCACGCGGCGGCGTCCTCGCGGCGCGCTCAGGCCCGAAGGGGCGTGGGGTGCGCCTCGGCGCCCTCGCCCCGGAGCATCGCGACGGCGTGCGGCAGCGCCGCGGCGATCGCCTCGAGGCACTCCACCGCGCCGCGCGGGGAGCCCGGGAGGTTCACGACGAGCGTCTTCCCGCGGATCCCTGCGACCTGCCGAGAGAGCATCGCCGAGGGGAGCGCCGCCCGGCTCGCGGCGCGCATCGCCTCCGGCAGTCCCGGCAGCTCGAGGGAGATCACGGAGCGCGTCGCCTCGGGCGTCACGTCGCGCTCGGAGATCCCCGTACCGCCGGTCGTCAGGACGACGTCGACGAGGACGTTGTCCGCGAAGCGGGTCAGGTGCCAGACGATGTCGTCCTTCTCGTCCGGGACGACCTGCGTCTCGACGACCTCGGCGCCGAGGAGCCGGCGGGCCGCCTCGGCAACGGCGGGTCCGCCCCGGTCTTCCCGCTCCCCGCGGAACGAGCGGTCGGAGACGGTCAGGACGGCGACACGAAGGGGCGCGCTCAGGGCCGGGCCCCGCGATCGCGAACGGGGAACGTCTTCGGCATGGCGGGATTCTAGGCGGTCTCTACAATCCTCACGGAGGTCCGCCTGCTCCCTCTTCGCGCCCGCCGGCTCCTCGTCGCCCTCCTTGCCGGAGCGGGGCTCGCCGCGCTCCTCGTCGGAGCTCTCCGCCACGACCTCCCGTATGCCGACTCCGTCCGGATGGCGAAGCGCTTCTGGGAAGCCGGGCCCCGCGCGCGGCTCCTGAACGCCCCGGGCCTCGGACGCGACCTCGCCTTCAGCGCGAACGCGCTCCGCGCGGCCGAGGCGTGGCCCGAGAGCGTCGACGCGCGGCTCTCCATCGGGCCGCTCGTCCCGGCCGACGTCCGCGAGCGGCTCCGGCGGAAGGCCTCCTACCTCCTCGCCCCGCGCCGCGTCGTCCTCGTCGCGGGGGACGGCGCCGAGATCTCCCTGGCGCCGGTCCCGGCCGGGGGCCGCGCCCGATGACGCGCCGCGTCCTCGTCGCCGCCGCCCTGCTCCTCCTCGCCGCCGGCTTCGCCTCCGCGACGTTCCTCGCGCTGCGCCAGCCGCTCTCGCTCGGCGACTACCTCGCGATCCGGGGGCTGAAGGCGCGCGCTCTCCACGCCTCCGGCGACCTCGCCTCCCTCTTCCGCGTCGACCCCGCGGGCGACTTCTCGCACCCCGAGTACCCGCCGTTGTGGCCGGTCCTCCTCGCGGGCGCCGCGAGGCTCCTCGGGCGCTACGACGAGCTCCTGCTCGCGCTCCTTCGGCCGGCTCTCCTCGCTCTCGCGGCGGCGCTCACGTTCGCCCGGACGCGCGCCCCGCTCCCCGCGCGGCTCCTCGCCGCCGCCGCGCTCGTCCTCCTCCCCTACTTCCAGACGGCGGCCTACGTGGGCTACGCCGAGACGCTCCTCCTCGTCCTCGTCCTGGCCGCGCTCCTCCTCCTCGAGAGCGCGCGCCCGACGCCGTTCACCCCGTGGGCCGCGGGGCTTCTCCTGGCGCTCGCCGCCCTGACGAAGCAGGAGGGGACGGTCGTCCTCGTCGTCGCGACCGCCCGACTCCTCCACGCGCGACGGCGGCGCGACGCCGCCGTCGCGGGGGGCCTCGGCCTCCTGCTCGGCGTCGTCCCGTGGGCGCTCTTCCGCGCCGCGCACGGCGTCTCTTCCCTCGCGGACTTCACGCCCGGCGCGTTCGCGATCGGGAAGCCGTTCCGGGCCGTCGCCGCGTTCGGAGAGGTCGCCCTCCTCTCCGTGCTTCCCTGGCTGGCGGGGGCGGCGATCGTCCTCGCCCTCGCACCGGCGACGCGCCGGGCGCGCCGCCCGCTTCTCGCCGGCGCCGCGGCCTACGTCGCGCTCCTCCTCGCGGCCTTCGCGTTCGCGCGCGTCGACGTCGGCTGGCTCGTCTCCTGGACCTGGGACCGGCTCGCGCTCCTCCCGGTCGCCGCGCTCCTCCCCGCGCTTGCGGAGGCGGCGGCGGAGCCGTTCCGGCCGGACGCCGCGGCCGAGGGCTCAGGCGCGGCGCCGCACCCCTGAGCGGCTCGCCGTCCGCCGCCAGTCTCCGCTCTTGCCGCCGCTCTTCTCCACGAGCTCGATCGGCCCGACGACGATTCCCTTCTCCGCGGCCTTGCACATGTCGTAGACCGTCAGGGCCGCCGCGGCCGCCGCGACCATCGCCTCCATCTCGTAGCCCGTCCGTCCCGAGCCGCGGACGGTGGCGAGGACCTCCACCTCCCGCCGGCTCCGACGCCGCTCGAGTCGGACGTCGACGGCGTCGAAGAGAAGAGGGTGGCAGAGCGGGATCCACTCGGAGGTCCTCTTCGCCGCCTGGATGCCGGCGATCCGCGCGACGGCGAGGGCGTCTCCCTTCCGGTTCTCCGAGGCATCGAGAGCGGTCCAGGCCGCGGCCCCGAGCGTCACGACCGCCCGCGCGGTCGCGCTCCGGACCGTCGCGGGCTTGCCGGAGACGTCGACCATGCGGGCCGCGCCCCGGGCGTCCAGGTGGGTCAGCTCAGGCGCCTTCTTCTTCGACGGCACGGTATTCCTCCGGAGTGTTGACGTTGCGGAAGACGCCGGGACGATGGCCGGGCAGGCGCTCGGTCTCCGACGCCGAGAGGACGATCGCGCCCGCCCGCTCCAGCGCGCGACGGAGCGAGAGGTCTCCGGTGGCGACCGAGGCGCGGAGCGCCGGAAGCGCGCGCGTCGACCAGGCGGAGCAGAGAGGCTGGGGGCCCGCTCCGTCCCACGGGACGACGGCCGGCGCGCCCGTCGCCTCCCGCCGCACTCGCAGCGCCTCGAGGAGCTCCGCCGGAACGAGCGGGAGGTCGGCCGCGAGGACGAGGCACTCCTCCTCCGGCGACGCGCCGAGCGCGGCGACGAGCCCGTGGAGCGCCGCCCGCTCGTCCGTCCCGTCCGCGACGAAGGGATAGCCGAGCGCGACGAGCTCTCCCGGCTCCTTCCCGACGAAGCAGACCTTCGTGCAGAGCCCCTCGAGCTTCCGCGCCTGGAGGAGGGCCATCGGGACTCCCCCGACCCGCAGGAGCGCCTTGTCGCGCCCCATGCGGCTCGAGCGACCGCCGACGAGGACGAAGCCGTACGCCACGCCCGGGCATCGTACCCCGCAGGGCCCGGCCCGGACGTGCGACGGGCCCGCGACTACACCAGCTTCAGCAGGTGCCCCATCTTCGCCTTCTTGACGGAGAGGTAGCCGCGCGTCGAGTCCGTGGGCGGGATCTCGAGGGAGACCCGCTCGACGATCTCGAGGCCGAAGCCGTCGAGGGCGACGTACTTGGACGGGTTGTTCGTCAGGAGGCGCATCTTCTTCACGCCGAGGTCCCGGAGGATCTGGCAGCCGATGCCGTAGTCGCGCACGTCGGGGGCGAAGCCGAGCGCCTCGTTCGCGGCGACGGTGTCGAGGCCGCCGTCCTGGAGGTCGTAGGCGCGCAGCTTGTTGAGGAGGCCGATCCCCCGGCCCTCCTGGAGGAGGTAGAGGAGGATCCCCCGCCCCTCCCGGGCGATCAGCTCGAGCGCCTTGTTCAGCTGCTCGCCGCAGTCGCAGCGCATCGAGCCGAGGACGTCGCCGGTCAGGCAGGCCGAGTGGACCCTCACGAGGATCGGCTCCTCCTCGGCGACGTCGCCCATCACGAGCGCGAGGTGCTCTTCGTTCGTCAGGTCCGAGCGATAGGCGTGGACGCGGAACTCCCCGTGCCGCGTCGGGAGGCTCGGCGAGGCGACGCGCTGGACGAGCCGCTCGTGGTGCATCCGGTGCCGGATGATGTCGGCGACCGAGACGAGGGGGATCCCGTGCTTCTCCGAGAAGCGGAGGAGGTCGGGGACGCGCGCCATCGCGCCGTCGTCGTTCAGGATCTCGCAGATCACCGCCGCCGGCGACAGGCCGGCGATCCGCGCGAGGTCGATCGAGGCCTCCGTGTGACCCGCGCGCTTCAGGACGCCCCCCTTGCGGGCGCGGAGCGGGAACATGTGCCCCGGACGCAGGAGGTCGTGCGGCTTCGTCCTCGGGTCGACGAGCGTCCGAACCGTCTGCGCGCGGTCCGCGGCGGAGATGCCGGTCGTCGTCTTTCCGCGGGCCTCCACCGAGACGGTGAACGCCGTCCCGTGGTTCGAGGTGTTCTGCTCGACCATCGGGGCGAGCTCGAGCTCGTCGCAGCGCTCCTCCGTGAGGGAGACGCAGACGAGGCCGCGCCCCTCGCGGGCCATGAAGTTGATCCCCTCCGCCGTGACGTGCTCGGCCGCGAGGCAGAGGTCTCCCTCGTTCTCGCGGTCCTCGTCGTCGGCGATGATGACGAATCGGCCCTTCCGATAATGCTCGGCGGCCTCCGGTACGGTGACGAAACCCAAGGAAGAACCTCCGGGCCGCGGGGAGCGGCTCCGCGTCAATTGTACCGGGGAGGCGGCGCCGCCTCCGTGCCGTCGCCCGCCCGCGGGCGGCCGCCCCGGAACGGATGAGACGAGAGGACCGAGCGTTTCGAGACCTCCCGCACGAGCGTCTTGAGGAAGACCTCGAACTGGTGCGCCGCGGGGAGGAACGCGCGGGGGCTCCGCTCGCGCGAGAAGCCGGAATGGAAGCGGTCGAAGAGCGACCAGTCCTTGAACATGAGGTGCTTCATCGAGCCGCGGCGGAACGCGTCGAGCGAGTCGATCATCGCCTTCAGCGCCTTC
>JAGOBQ010000281.1 GCA_017999215.1 Thermoanaerobaculia bacterium | reverse complement strand
GACCGTGGACCGCTCGCTCGGAATGGAGCGCGTCGAGATCGACTGCGCCCGCTGCGGTGCCCACCTCGGCCACGTCTTCCCCGACGGCCCCCGGCCGACGGGAGAACGCCACTGCCTGAACTCCGCCTCGCTGACCTTCCTCGAGAAGGGGGCGCCGGTCCCGCCGGAGAGCCGCCCCGTGAAGGCCGAGACCGCCTACTTCGCGGCGGGCTGCTTCTGGGGAGTCCAGCACTGGTTCTCGCGCGGCCCGGGCGTCCTCGAGGCGACGAGCGGCTACATGCAGGGGCGGACGGAGAAACCGACCTACCGGCAGGTCTGCGACGGCGACACGGGCCACGCCGAGACGGTGAAGGTCGTCTACGACGCGAACCGGATCAGCTACCGGCGGCTCGTCGAGGCCTTCTTCGCCATGCACGACCCGACGCAGCTGAACCGCCAGGGGCCCGACGTCGGCGACCAGTACCGCTCCGGGATCTGGACGGTCGACGCGGAGCAGGCGAGGACGGCCCGCGAGGTCCTCGCGGGCCTCGAGAAGGGCGGTGCGTTCGGAGGGAAGAAGGTCGTCACGCTCGTCGAGCCCGCGAAGGCGTTCTGGCCCGCCGAGGAGTACCACCAGGAGTACCTCGCGAAGAACGGCGCCTCCTGCCACGTCACGAACCCCTGGTGAGCGGGGCGTGAGCACGGCGGGGCCTCGGCTTCCGCGGGGACGGGCGCGGCGGCTACGATCCGCCCGTTGTCCGCGATCGACGCACGGGAGAGGCTGGCGAAGCTGATGGTCGCCTACCAGGGCGGGGACGAGTCCGCGTTCGAGAGCCTCTACGGAGAGCTCGCGGGCCCCGTGAAGGCGTTCCTCGCCTCGCTCACGCGGAACGCGGCCCGCGCGGACGACCTCCTGCAGGAGACGTTCTTCCACGTCCACCGCGCCCGGCACACGTACGACCCGGGGCGCTCCGCGAAGGCGTGGGTCTACGCCATCGCGCACAACGTCTTCCTGATGGCCTGCCGCACCGACCGGAGGCGCGGCCGGAACGAGGAGCTCCCGGCGGAGGAGCTGCCCGACCTCCCCGTCCCGGCCGAGGCCGAGTCGCTCGCCTCGAGGGACCTCGTCTCGCGGGCGCTCGCGACACTCCCTGTCGACCGTCGCGAGGCGCTCGTCCTCCACCACGTCGAGGGGCTCTCCTTCCAGGAGGTCGGCGCCGTTCTCGGCATCACGACGATGGCCGCGAAGCTCCGCTCGCACCGCGCCATGGGGCAGCTCCGGGAGCTCCTCGCCCGGGAGGGGGCGCGATGAGCGGGACGCCGCTGCCGCCCGCGCTCCGCGCCGCCGTCGCGAGCGACCTGCGTCCGGTGCGGCCCCTCGCCTCGCCGGCGCGCCGCGCGCTCGCGCTCCTCGCGTGGGCCCCGCTCGCCGCCGCCTTCGTCCTCGCCCTCCGGGGCCTCCGCCCCGACGCCGCCGAGCTCGGCCTCCTCCTGACGTGGGGCGTCGTCCTCGCGGAGGTCTCCGCCGGGGCGGGGCTCGTCGCGCTCGCCCTCGCGGAGGCGGTCCCCGCGCGGGGCCCGGGCCGCCCGGCAGCGCTCCTCGCCCTCGGCGGCGCGGCGGCCCTCTTCGTGGCGCTCGCCGCCGCGACCCGCCGCGCGAGCCGCGGGATGGAGGTCGACGACCCGCTGGTTTCGTTCGGACCCGCCTGCGCCGGCATGCAGGGGCTCATCGGGCTGACGGCGTTCGCCGTCGCCGCGCTCCTCGTCCTGCGGGCGGCTCCGATGCGCGCCCGCCTCGCCGGGCTCCTCGCGGGTGCCGGGACCGGCTTCCTCGCCGAGGGGGTCTACCACCTCGACTGCCCCATCACCCACCTTTCGCACGTCCTCGTCTGGCACGGCTCCGCGATACTCCTCCTCGCGCTCCTCGGCCTCGCCTTCGGCGTGGGGCTCGGGGCGAGGGAGAGGGCGCGGATGGAACGACGGCGGGCCGCGGCGGCCGCGCGGGAAGGAGGCGTGCCATGAGCGACGAGGTCTTCCGCAAGCTCACGAGCCTCAGCTCCTGCGCGGGGTGAGCGTCGAAGCTGCCCCCCGGGCAGACCGCGCAGGTCCTGCGCGTCCTCGGTGACCTCTTCCCCGCGGCCTCCCGCCCCGACGTCCTCGTCGGGCTCGCCGAGCCGGACGACGCCGCCGTCCTCGACCTCGGGGACGGGCGAGCGCTGATCCTGACGACCGATTTCTTCACGCCGGTCGTCGACGAGCCGTACGACTTCGGCGCGATCGCGGCGGCGAACGCGATGAGCGACGTCTGGGCCATGGGGGGCGAGCCGGTCCTCGCGCTGAACCTCGTCGCGTTCCCGCCGCAGCTCTCGGCCGCCACGCTCGCGGAGCTCCTTCGCGGCGGCGCCGAGACCGTCCGGGCCGCCGGCGCCGTGATCGCCGGAGGGCATTCCATCCAGGACAAGGAGCCGAAGTACGGCCTCTGCGTCGTCGGCTTCGGCGAGGTCGGGCGCCTCCTGACGAAGGGAGGCGCGCGGACGGGGGATGCGCTCTGGCTGACGAAGCCGCTCGGGACGGGGACGATCACGACGGCGCTCAAGCGCGGCCTCGCCGCGGAAGAGGAGGTCGCGGCAGCGGTCGCCTCGATGAAGGCGCTGAACCGGGCCGCGGCGCGCGCCGCGCGGGCGGCGGGGGCGACGGCCGCGACCGACGTCACCGGCTTCGGCCTCCTCGGCCACGCGCTCGAGATGGCGGAGGCCTCCGGCGTCCGCTTCCGCTTCGACTGGGAGGCGCTCCCGTGGCTGCCGGGCGCGCGGCGCCTCGCGGAAGAGATGGTCTTCCCGGGCGGCGCTTTCGGGAACCTCGAGCACTTCGGACCGCGCCTGACGCGGTCGCGCCCCCTGACCGACGCCGAGGCGATGCTCTTCGCCGATCCGCAGACCTCGGGCGGCCTTCTCGTCTCCGTCCCCGCGGCGGGCGAGGGGACGTTCCTCTCGACGCTGGAGCGGGCGGGGGGCCGCGCCTGGAAGGTCGGCGAGGCGGCAGAGGGTACCGGGGTCGAGATCCGCTGACCCTCCGGCGCCACCTCGCCCCCCCGCGGGTCGCCGCGCCTCGTCCGCGGGCGCGTTCCTTGACCCCCGCGCTCCGCGACCGGAGAATCGTCGACGCGTTCGCCACGACTCGAGCCGAAGCTCTCCGGGCCCGTCCGGGCGCCCGGGGAGGCGATTCGGCCGGCGTGGCTGCGGACGTCCCCGAGAGGGACGACCGAGGAGGATCGTCATGAGAAGGATCGCTCTCTGCGCCGCGGCGCTGCTGCTCGCCTCCGCCCCCGCGCGGGCCCAGGAGGACTACGAGGGGTGCAAGGACCACCCGCTCTTCACGCGGTTCCCGAACACGTACATCGTGGACTGCGCGAGCAGCCAGTTCGACCTCCGGAAGTTCCCCGTCGGGCAGATGAAGCCCGGCGAGGAGGTCCTCCGGTCCGTCGAGGTCGAGGGGCCGACCTGGCGCGTCAGCTTCCAGATCAAGGAGGGGACGACCCCTCCGAGCGGCCTGCAGCTGATGCGCAACTTCGAGGCGGCAGCGAAGAAGGCCGGCGGCACCATCGAGGGGCAGTGGCCCGGCTGGTGCAAGGCGAACTACGACTCCGAGGGAATGCCCGACATGGGGAACAGCTGCACGAGCTTCGGCATGACGATGAAGTTCGTGAAGGGGGGCAAGGAGACCTGGGCCTTCTTCCAGGCGAGCGAGAGCGACGGGAGCTACCTGATGACCGTCTCCGAGCGAGAGGCGATGAAGCAGGAGGTCGCCGTCCACGAGATCGCCGACCAGCTGAAGAAGGACGGCTTCGTCTCGCTCTACGTCACCTTCGACACGGGCAAGGCGACGATCTCGCCCGACTCGGCGAAGCTCCTCGACGACGCCGCCGCGGCGCTGAAGGCGGTCCCGGAGATGAAGATCGAGGTCGGAGGGCACACCGACAACGTCGGGAGCGCCGACGCGAACCTGAAGCTCTCCCGGGAGCGCGCGCAGGCCGTGATGGCGGCCCTCGTGGAGCGGGGGGTCGCGGCCGGCCGGCTGACGGCGAAGGGGTACGGGCAGACGGTCCCCGTCGCCGACAACCGCACCGAGGACGGGCGCGCGAAGAACCGGCGCGTCGAGCTCGTGAAGAAGTAGGGGCCGCACCGCTCCACGGAGGTCGACGATGGACGCCGTCACTCTCTCTCGGATCCAGTTCGCCGTCAGCATCGGGTTCCACTACATCTTCCCGCTGCTGACGATCGGGATGGGCGTCGTCCTCGTCTGGCTCGAGGGGTGGTTCCTGAAGACGAGGGACCCGATCTACGAGACGGCCGCACGTTTCTGGACGAAGGTCTTCGCCCTCAACTTCGCGATCGGCGTCGCCACCGGGATCGTCATGGAGTTCCAGTTCGGGACGAACTGGTCGACCTACTCGCGGTTCGTCGGCGACGTCTTCGGCTCGGCGCTCGCGGCGGAGGGGATCTTCGCGTTCTTCCTCGAGTCGGGCTTCCTCGCCATCCTCGTCTTCGGGTGGGACCGCGTCGGGCCGAAGATGCACTTCTTCTCGACGCTCATGGTCTCCCTCGGCTCGATCTTCTCCTCGATCTGGATCGTCGTCGCGAACAGCTGGCAGCAGACGCCGGCCGGAAGCCACGTCGTCCCGGTCCTCCGCGACGGCGTCCCTCTCCTCAGGGACGGCCAGCCCGTGATGCGCGCCGAGATCACCGACTTCTGGGCCATGGTCTTCAACCCGTCGACGGTCCACCGGCTCGTCCACGTCTGGCTCGGAGCCTTCCTCGTCGGGGCGTTCTTCGTCATGTCGATCGCGGCCTGGTACCTCCTGAAGGGGCGGCACGGCGAGTTCGCCCGCCGCTCGTTCGACGGCGCGCTCGTCCTCGCCACGGTCTCGGCGCTCGCGATGCTCGTCTCCGGGCACGGGCAGGCGGGGATGGTCTACCGCCACCAGCCGGCGAAGCTCGCCGCCTTCGAGGGGCACTACGTCACCGGCCCCGGCGACCTGAGTCTCTTCGGGTTCCCGGACGACGCGACGCAGACCGTGAAGCTCCGCGTCGCCGTTCCCGGCGGCCTCGGCCTCCTCCTCCACGGCGATGCGGCGAAGCCCGTCGTCGGACTCGACCGCTTCCGCGCGGAGGACCGCCCCCCCGTCGGCCTCAGCTTCCAGAGCTACCACCTGATGGTCGCGCTCGGGACGGCCTTCATCGGCCTGACGCTCCTCGCGCTCTTCCTCCGGTGGCGCGGGACGCTCTGGCAGACGCGCTGGCTCCTCTGGATCTTCGTTCCCGCCGTCGTCCTGCCGATCGTCGCGAACGAGGCCGGCTGGATGGCCGCGGAGGTGGGCCGCCAGCCCTGGATCGTCCACCCGCCGGTCACCTGGAACGCCGGCGGGACGGACGTCGTCGTCGGCCCCGAGGGGCGCGTCGTCTACGACGAGCGGGTGGGGCTCCGGACGCTCGAGGCCGCGAGCCCGAACGTCTCGGCCGGGCAGGTCCTCGGCTCTCTCCTCGGCTTCGGGTTCATCTACCTCGCGCTCGGCGCCGTCTGGGTCTTCGTCCTCCACCGGAAGATCCAGCACGGGCCGGACGAGGCGCATCCGGAGACGGGAGGCGGCGCCGACGGGACGCTCGCCACGGCGGGCCTCCGGGCCGTCCACGAGGGGCGGCTGACGGGCGTCGAGGACCGGAGCTGAGGAGGCGGCGATGTCTTTCGAAGCGCTCGCGATCACCTGGTTCGTCCTCGAGGGGGTCCTCCTCTGCGGCTACGCGCTCCTCGACGGCTTCGACCTCGGCGTCGGCATCCTCCATCCGTTCGTCCCGAGAACCGACCTCGAGCGCCGGATCTCGATGAACTCGATCGGCCCGCTCTGGGACGGCAACGAGGTCTGCTCGTCACGTTCGGCGGCGCCCTCTTCGCCGCCTTCCCCGAGGGCTACGCGACGGTCTTCTCC
>JAGOBQ010000280.1 GCA_017999215.1 Thermoanaerobaculia bacterium | reverse complement strand
GGAGTTCTGACGCGGCAGCGTTTTCTCGGGGGGCCCCTGGCCCTGCGGGCCAGCGGCCGGTCCCCCCGAACCCCCTCCCCGCCGGCTTTCCTCTTTCGTGGCGTCCCACCTTCGGCCCTTCGGGCCGGCGGCCGGGCTCTCAGCTGCCGGCGGCGACGCGGTCGAGGGCGAGGAGCTCGTTCGCGAGCTCGAAGACGAGGCGGCGACGCGTCCCCTCGGGGAGGCCGCGCGGCGGAACCGGGTCGCGGAGCACGCCGAGGAGGCGGAGCCGGGTCCCTTCCGGGCGGGGCTCGAGGCGGAGCGTCCGGGCGCGGAAGAGGGCGAGCGGCCCCTCGGCCTCGAGGACGAGCCCATCGGGGACGATCCGCGCCCGCTCCGTCCGCAGGACCTCCTCTCCTTCGCGGACGCTCCAGTCGAATCCGTCGGCGCGCAGCTCGACGTCCGTCGCGATCCACCCTTCAGGGAACGTGCGAGCGAACGACTTCGGGTCGGCGAGGAGCGCCCGAAGCTCCTCGGTCCGCGCGCTCGACGCGAGGTAGACCGCGAGGGTCGGCGGCTGCCCGGCCGCCTCCCGCCCGTCGTCCGGCGGCGGAGGCGGGCCGAAGAGCGCTTCGAGGCCGTCGCCGTCCCGCGCCGGGAACGGGACCCGGAGCCGGCTCCAGGCGTCCGAGACCTCGAGGACGCCGCCCCGGAAGCGGAGGAGCCGGTCGTCGAGGAGACGGAAGAGCTCCGTCTCTTCGGAGGATCCCTTCGCCGCCGAGTCGGAGACGGAGGCGGAGGCGGGATCGCGGTCGACACGGTAGAGGAGCCGCTCCTCGCCGCGCGTCTCGAGGAGGAGCTCCTCTCCCGCCGCGGCGGGACGCACCCGGAGCGTGCCGTATCCCGTTGCGAGCTCCGCGGCCGGCGGATCGAGGGAGACGGGGAGGGGAAGCGGGAACGAGACGTCGAGGAGGAGCCGTCCCCCGTCCGCGAGGAGGACCGTCCGGGCATCGCCTGCGGCGCCGCTCGCGTTCCCCGGCTCGAGGGCGAAGCCGGCCTCCGCCGCGAGGGCTGCGAAGGCCGCCGTCCTCGCCTCGCCGCAGAGCCCCGCTCCCGCTTCGAGCCAGGCCGCGAGCCGCTCCTCGGCCGTGCCGCGCCCCGCGCGGCGGAGGGGGACCTGCGCCTGGAAGCGGACGAAGAGCTCCGCGAGGAGGCGGGGCTCCGGGAGCGTCCCGCCGGGATGCCCGAGCGCTTCGAGCGCCTCTCGGACGGCGCTCATCGCGCTCGCGGCAGCCCCCTCAGGCGGCCCGCGCCGCCGCCGCGCCGAAGACGAGGTCGTAGACGCGCGGATCGTCCGCGAGCTCGGGGTGGAACGTCGCCGCGACGAGGTTCCCGTCGCGGACGAGGACCGGCTCGCCGTCCCGCCGGGCGAGAACCTCGACGCCGGGCCCGAGGTCGGCGAGCTTCGGCGCCCGGATGAAGACCGCCTCGAGCGGCTCGCTCCCGAGGAGGGAGCGGTCGAGGTCGGTCAGGGTCACGACTGCGGAGTCGAGCTGCCGGCCGTAGGCGTTTCGAACGGCCGTCGCGTCGAGGAGACCCAGGCCGGCACGATCGGGGCTCGTGATCCTCCGCGCGGCGAGGATCGCGCCGGCGCAGGTTGCGAAGAGCGGG
This sequence comes from Thermoanaerobaculia bacterium, assembly GCA_017999215.1. Lineage (GTDB taxonomy): Bacteria > Acidobacteriota > Thermoanaerobaculia > UBA5066 > UBA5066 > UBA5066. The sequence goes on along the minus strand of JAGOBQ010000280.1, from coordinate 4,347 downwards.
TCGCCGCGGCGGGCGACGGCGACGATCGCCTCGGCGATCCCGGTCCCCTCCATCAGCTTCCACATCGTCGTCGACTCCCCGCCGGGGAGGACGAGGCCCGCGCTCGCGCGGACCTCCTCCGCCGTCCGGACGGGCCGCGCGTCGATCCCGAGCCGCGCGAGGGCTGCTCCGTGGACTTCGAAGTCGCCCTGGAGGGCGAGGATTCCGACCGGCACCGTCACCAGCCTCGCGTCTGGAGGAGCTCGGCCTCGACGAGCTTGCCCGCCTCGATCCCCTTCATTCCCTCGACGAGCTTCTCCGACGCCGCCGCGACGCGGGCCGGGTCGTCCCAGTGCGTCGTCGCTTCGACGATCGCGCGGGCGCGGTTCGCCGGGTCGTCCGACTTGAAGATTCCCGAGCCGACGAAGACCGCCTCGGCGCCCAGGATCCGGCAGAGCGCCGCGTCGGCCGGCGTTGCGACGCCGCCCGCCGCGAAGTTCGGGACCGGGAGCTTCCCGTGCTCGGCGACCCAGACGACGAGCTCGAACGGGGCGGCGAGCTGCTTGGCGGCGGCCATCCACTCGTCGCGGGTGAGGAGCGTCAGCGACTTCATCTGGCGCGTCACCTCGCGGAGGTGCTTCACCGCGTGGACGATGTCGCCCGTTCCCGCCTCCCCCTTCGTCCGGATCATCGCGGCCCCCTCGCCGATCCGCCGGAGCGCCTCGCCGAGGTTCCGGCAGCCGCAGACGAACGGGACCTTGAAGTCGTGCTTGTAGACGTGGTTCTCCTCGTCGGCGGGTGTGAGGACCTCGCTCTCGTCGACGAAGTCGACCTCGAGGGACTCGAGGATCCTCGCCTCGGCGATGTGCCCGATCCGGCACTTGGCCATGACCGGGATCGAGACGGCGGCCTCGATCTCACGGATCTTCGCGACGGGGGACATCCGGGCCACGCCGCCGTCGCGGCGGATGTCGGCCGGGACGCGCTCGAGCGCCATGACGGCCGAGGCGCCGGCGTCCTCGGCGATCTTCGCCTGCTCGGCGTTGACGACGTCCATGATGACGCCCCCCTTGAGCATCTCGGCGAGACCGACCTTGACCCGGAACGCGTCGGAGGTGAACGGGGAGGAGAAGACGGGGGTGCTGCTCATGGTTCGTGTCCCTTTCAGATCTGGATGAGGGCTTCCTCGCGCCGCTCCTCGGCGCGGGGGGCGCGGCGGTGCGCCCGCCGGACGGCCGCCCGGGCGAGGACGCCGAGGCTCTCGAGGGCCTTCTCGAGCTCGGCGCCCGAGCTGCGGGCGACGGAGATACGGAGGGAGGGGACGTCGGCGCGGTCGGGGGCGTAGTCGCCGCCGGGGGAGACGAGAACTCCCGCGCCGCGCGCCGCCTCGGCGAGCTCGCGACCGGAGACGTCCTCGGGCAGGTCGACCCAGAGGACCCAGCCGCCGAGCGGCCGCTCGCAGCGCGTCCCGACCGGGAAGCTGCGGAGGACGGTCTTGTGGGCGAGCGCGAGCCGCGCCTTCAGCCGCGCCTTCACGCGGAGGAGGTGCCGGTCGTAGTCGCCGCGGGAGAGGAAGACGTTCAGCGCGGCCTGGAGGACCGGCGGCGAGGTGAGCTCGCCGATCCGCTTCAGCGCCGCGAGGCGGTGGACGAACTCGCGCGGGCCCGAGATCCAGCCGACGCGAACGCCGGGGAAGAGCGCCTTGGAGATCGTCCCGATGTGGACGACGTGCCCCGGGGCGAGGGCGGCGAGGGGGGGCGGGAGCTCTCCCTCGACGAGGAGGTCGGCGTCGAACGCGTCCTCGACGACGAGGACTCCCGCCGCCGTTGCCGCCGCCACGAGCTCGCGCCGGCGGGCGGCCGTCGCGAGGAGGCCGGTCGGGTTCTGGAAGTCGGGGATCGTGTAGAGGAACTTCGGCCGCTCGGCGAGCGCGGCGCGGAGCGGCTCCATCGCCGGCCCCTCCGCGTCGAGCGGGACGCCGAGGAGGCGCGCCCCCTGCGCCCGGAGGAGGGAGAGCGCTCCGGAGTAGCTCGGGCTCTCGACGGCGACGGCGTCGCCGGGGTCGACGAGGGCGCGGCCGATCAGGTCGAGCCCCTGCTGGGCGCCGTTCACGATGAGCAAGGCGTCGGCATCGGCCGGGACGCCGCGCCTCTCCAGTCGCGCCGCGAGCGTCTCGCGGAGCGGCCGGTAGCCGAACGGCGATCCGTAGGCGAGAAGCGCCCCGTCGCGGGCGACGTCGGCGAGGACCTTCGCGAAGGCCTCCGCCGGGAACTCCTTCTCTTCCGGGGCGAGGCGGGCCAGGTCGTGCGCCCCGTCGAGCGGCCCGTCCGGCACGCCGGCCTCGGCGAGCATCCGGCCGAGGAGCGCCGAGGAGATGCGGTCCCACGACGGGGCCGGGCCGACCATCGGCCCGGCGAGCGAACGGCGGGCGACGCGGGTGCCGCCCCCCTTGTTCGTCTCGATCCACCCCTCGCGCTTGAGGACCTGCAGGGCCTGGTGGACCGTCGCCCGGTTCACCTCGTGCGTTCGGGCGAGGGCTCTCGAGGCGGGAAGGCGCGAGCCTTCCTGGAACCGCCCCCGCCGGATGTCGCGGATGATCCCGTCCGCGATCGTCCGGTAGAGGGGGATGCGCCCGGGGGCGCCGTCCGCGGCGGAAGGTCGGTCCGTCACACCCCGGAGAATGGGCCTTGGCCTATACCAAGGCAAGAAATCCGGCGTGCGACACCAACCATTCCCGGGCCGCGGCCCGGCCGGTCACTCCCCCCGGGAGGCCCGTTCGTCCCAGAGCCGCCGAAGCTCCTCGGAGAGGAGCTGGTCGAACTCCCGGGAGCCTTCGGGGACCCGCCGGCCCCGCGCCAGGACCCGGCGCCGCGCCTCGGCGGAGAGCCCGTCGCTCTCCTTCTCCCACTCCTGGAGCGCCGAGGCGATCCGGTTCCTCACGAACTCGGCTTCCGCCGTCAGCTCGACGCCCGGGGTCTTCCGGAGCACCTCGAGCACCCGGTGCGACAGGTCGTTGGCGCGTTCGCGGGAGAGGGCCATTCGCCGTCCTCCGTCGGGGTCAATGGACCCGGCGCGGGCCCTCGCCCGCGTGCGCCCGGATGGCGGCGACGCCCTGGGCCGTGAGGGGATTGTCGAAGAGGCGGTCCAGGACGGCGAACGGGATCGCGGCCGCGTCGGCCCCCATGGCCGCCGCGTCGAGGGCGTGGACCGGGTTCTGGACCGCGTCGACGACGATCTGGGTCTGGAGCCCGTAGTTGTCGTAGATCCTCACGACCGCGTCGACGACGTCCATCCCGACCTGCCCGGCGCCGTCCAGCCCGGAGACGGCCATCGAGGCGTAGGCGGCGCCGGCCCGGGCGGCCAGGAGCGCCTGGAGGGGCGTCGCGAGGAGGTGGACGTCCGCCGCGATCTGCTCGTCGTTCAGGAGCCTCACGACGCGGAGCCCTTCCCGGGTCATCGGAAGCCGGACGACGATCGCCTTGCCGAGCTTCGCGAGCTCGCGGGCTTCCTTGTACATCCCCTTCGGCTCCCCGGCCGCGACGGCGGCGAAGACCGGGCCGTCGCAGACCTGGGAGATCTCGGAGACCGCCTTGCGGTAGTCGCGCCCCGCCGCGAGGACGGCGTCGGCGCGGACGACGGAGCCGTCGAGCAGCCCCCAGTCCTTGACGCGGCGGGCCTCGTCGGCGTCCACGGTGTCGAGGAAGAACCTCATGCTCTCACTCTACTCGCTTTCCGGCTCGTCCCCGGAGGGGGCGGCCGGCGTCCCGGCGTCGTCGTCCTCCGGGGCCTCGTCCCGCTCGCCGAGCGAGGCGAGCTTCGCGACGGCGACGACGGTGTCGCCCTCGTCGAGGTCGATCACCTTCACCCCCTGCGCCGCGCGGCCCGTCTCGCGGACCCCGGCGGCCGCGAAGCGGATCATCATCCCCATCCTCGTGATGAGGAGGAGCTGGTCGTCCTCCCCGACGGACTTGATCCCGACGACGGCCCCGTTCTTCTCCGTGACGCGGACGTTGATGACCCCCGAGCCCCCGCGCGTCTGGTGCCGGTACTCGGAGACGTCGGTGCGCTTGCCGTAGCCGAGCTCGGTGACGGCGAGGAGGGTCGCCTCCTCGTCGACGAGGTCCATCTCGACGACCTCGTCGCCCTCGCGCAGCTCGATCCCCTTCACGCCGGTCGTGTCGCGCCCCATCGGCCGCACGTCCGTCTCGGTGAACTTGATCCCCATCCCGTTGCGCGTGCCGAGGAAGACCTGGCGGGCTCCGTCGGTCACCTGGACGGAGAGGAGCTCGTCGTCCTCCTCCAGGTTGATCGCGATGATCCCCGCCGCGCGGACGTTGCCGTAGGCGGAGAGGACGGTCTTCTTCACGA
>JAGOBQ010000279.1 GCA_017999215.1 Thermoanaerobaculia bacterium | reverse complement strand
CGCCCGGGGAACCTTGCGGGGGAACGCCCTTGCGGTGAACGTTCCGACCCTGAGCCAAGAAACCGGAGCGCGGTACGAATTTTCGGAGTAAATAGCCGCGGCATTATAGCGGCCCCGACGGCGACGCAACCGTCGGACGAACGTCCGAACGGCTGATCGCGCTCACTTTCCGCCTCCACGGCGGACGGGACCGGATCCATCCTCATACTTTTCCGGCGCTCCCCTTGAAAGATCCGTGCCGTCGATACCGGGCCGGGTCCCGGGCCGGAACCGGGACCTCGGGAGGCCGGACGCCGCTCCCTGAAATGGGAAACGGCGGGAGCGCTCGCGCGCTCCCGCCGTCCGTAGCCGGAAGACCGGTCAGGTCAGAAGACGAACTTCAGACCGAGGCGGACCGTCCGGGGAGCCTGATAGGTGAGGGGCTTTCCGTAGAGCGGGTTCTTCGACGCGTGGTTGGCTTCCATGTAGGTCACGTAGTCGTACGGGACGAGCTCCGAGAAGTACCAGTCGTTCGAGCCGTCGCACGCCTCCGACACGTCGCAGATGTCGTCGAAGTACTGAACGTTGTCGATCCGGGTGACGGTGTCCTGGTCGAAGAGGTTCAGGACGTTGAGGGAGACCTCGAGCTCGTAGCCCGCGATCTTGAACGGGTGCGTGAGGAGGAGGTCGGTCTGGGTGAGGCCGGAAAGGCGGCCCATGTCGTTCCGGCCGTTCGGGAAGAAGTTGACGCCGTTGTAGGAGGCGTCGGTCGAGACCGGGCTCCCCGAGGCCCACGAGAAGCTGAGGCCGATGTTCGTCCCCCAGGAGGCCCGATAGAGGCCCTGGACCTCGAAGGCGTGCGGCCGGTCGGTGTTGAGGACGCCGTCGACGAGCTTGCCCTGGGAGTCGTAGCCGTAGACGAGGCCGTCGAAGTAACGGGCGACGTTCGGGTCCGTCCGGCCGAACTCGTCGGAGCTCGCGAGGCCGGAGTAGTTACCGGAGAGCTTGCTGTAGACGTAGGCGGCGCGGACCGAGAAGTTGTCGGCGAAGCGGCGGGCGAACGTCAGCTCGATCGCCTCGTAGTCGCGGATCGCCTCGGCCTGCGGCGGGATCGGGCCGGCGGGGTCGCCCGAGACGAGGCCCTTGCCCGGGTTGCCGGTGATGTACTGCTCCTCGGAGGTGCCGTCCGGCAGGAAGACGAGGTAGCCGATGTCCTCGATCGTGTTCTTGAGCTTCTTGTTGACGTACCGGGCGCTGACGACCGAGTTCTTCGTCAGCTGGTAGTCGACGCCGAGCTGGATCTCCTGGTTCTCCATCGGCTGGAGGTCGGGGTCGATGCTGTCGTGCGGGTCGCCGGGAGCGCGCAGGTCGCGCGCCTTGTGGCCGACGAGCGTCGGGCAGGGGTTCTGCCCGAGCGTGTTGTCGACCCGCGTGCAGACCGCGAAGAGCGTGTCCCAGTCCAGCGTGTTCAGCTCGTACATGTGCTGGATCCAGCGGTCGGCGCCGAACGAGCCGCGCGGCATCTCGAGCTTCGTGATGTCGTAGTAGGTCCCGTAGGAGCCGTAGACCTTGAGCTGCTGCTTGCCCGTGACGTCCCAGGAGAAGCCGAGGCGCGGGGCGAGCTTGTCCTCGAAGTCGAACTCGATGGCGTTCTCGGGAAGCGTCGGGTCGACCCGCGCGCCGTAGTTCGGGATCCGCTCCTGCTCGGTGCGGACGCCGATGTTCAGCGTCAGGTTCGGGTGGACGTTCCAGGTGTCCTGTATGAAGAGGCCGACGTTCGTCGCCTCGGCGGCCCCCTCCGTCCGGAAGCGGCGGACGCCGACGGAGCCGTAGGTTCCCTGGACGCCCATGCCGAACCGGTCCGGAAGGCCCCAGCGGACCTCGAAGTAGTTGCCGTTCTCGCCGATGTCGACGGAGTTCTCGATCTTCTCGTACTGGACGCCCGCCTTGAAGGCGTGCGTGCCGAGGGCCGTCACGAAGTAGTTCGCGTCGATACCGGCCGACGAGCGCTTCCAGTTGTCCTCGTTGGCGTTCTGGAACGCGGCGTCCGGGACGTTGGAGAAGAGGGTCTCGCGGTAGCGCGGGTCGGGACCACCCGGATCGTCCGGCCCAGGCACGGGAATGACGCCGTTCCGGAAGTAGATCCGATTCTGGGTGTCGATGTCGGAGATCTTCGTGTCGGTCTCGTACATACCGACGCGGCCGCTCACGTAGAAGTTGCTGCTCGGGACGAAGTCGGCATAGGCCGAGTAGCTCGCCGTCGGGTACTTGGAGAGGACCTCGATGTCGGCTTCGTCCGGGGTCGATCCGTCGAGGCTCGGGAGGCTCCCTTCCGTCTTGGAGGGCGTGATGTTCGCCGAGAGCTTGAAGACGAGCTTGGAACCGATGTTCCCCTTGAGGTTCCCCACGAAGAAATGGTCGGTGATGTCCTGCTTCGCGGTCACCGTCTCGTTGTAGGGCGTCCGCTCGATGGAGCGGAGCGTTGGGCTGTATCCGAGGTAGAACCAGAGCGAGTCCTTGATGATCGGGCCTCCGAGGGCGAAGCCCGGCTCCCATTGGGACTCGTCGTCCTTGTCGAACGTCCGGTAGAAGCCCTTCCACGACTCGTAGGCGATGGGGCGGCGGTCGCCGTTCAGCGAGGAGCTCGAGAAGTAGCCGCCGAGCCACCCGTGGAACTCGTTCGTGCCGCTCTTCGTGATCGCGTTGATGACGCCGCCGAGGGAGCCGCCGAACTCGGCCGAGTAGCCGGCCGACTTGACCTGGATCTCCTCGACGAAGTCGGTGATGAAGCCCTGGCCGGAGAGGCCGTCGTTCGGGCGGGTCGTGTCGATCCCGTCGATGACGAAGCGATTCTCCGAGCCGGAGGCGCCGTCGATCGAGATGCCGCCCGCGAACGCCTCGTTGGAGGCGCCGGGGGCCTGCGCGACGACCGAGGTGAAGTCGCGCCCCTTCGGGAGGAGCGCGATCTGCTCGGAGGCCATCGACGCCGAGGTGGAGTTCTCGCCCACCGCGATCTGGACCCGCTCGCCGGTGACGACGACCGTCTCCATGACCGAGCTGATCTTGAGCGTGACATTCAGGATCGCGCGGTCACCGAGGGAGACCGGGACGCGGGACGCCTCGTAGGTCTGGAAACCCTGCAGGCGCGCCGTGACCGTGTAGACGCCGGGGAGCACGCGGGGGAAGCGGTAGTCGCCCCGCGCGTCGGTGACGGAGACGAGGGTCCCGCTGGGCCCCTTGATCTCGACCGACACGCCGGGGAGAGCTTCGCCACCGTCCGCCGTGATGCGGCCGGTGAGGACGCCCGTCTGCTCCTGGGCGTTCGCCGGGACGGCGAGCACCGCCACCATCAACAAGACGAAAACCAACCCGAGTCTCTTCATCGTTCCTTCCTCCCTTTGGAAATGGCTCCTGAGGGGAGCCGAAAATGAAATGGGCCTGCCCGGCCGGCTTCGAGGCCCGGCCTTCATTGCGTGATCGAGCGCACAGGGGTGAGGGCCGCTGAAAGCGACGCTCTTCGTGCGGGACCCGGACTTCACTCCCCACATGCGGACCGCCTTTCACGAGCCGAGAGTGGATCGCCGCCCTGGACCTCCGGTACCCCCGTCGGGGACCGGGCTTCAGATTGGATTTCTGATCGTGGGATGCTAGCACGCGGGCCTGCCGATCGACGGGGCAGGCGGGGAGAGTCCAACCGTTCCGCGAATCCTTCTCGAAGTCCGGCCGATCGGCTATCTTCCCGCCCCGTTCGAGACCACGAACCGAGGAGGACCCCGTGATGCGCACGCTCTCCGTCTGCCTCTCTCTCTCCGCCCTCGCCGCCTTCGCCGTCGTGCCGCTCCCCGCCGCCGGCGCCGTGAAGACCGCGACCGTCGACTACGTCGACGGCGCCCAGCTCTGCGAAGGGTTCCTCGCCTGGGACGACGCGGTTACGGGGAAGCGCCCCGGCGTCGTCGTCGTCCACGAGTGGATGGGTCTCGGCGACTACGCGAAGGAACGGGCCCGGCAGCTCGCCGCGCTCGGGTACGTGGCCTTCGCGGCCGACATCTACGGGAAGGGGATACGGGCAAAGGACGTCGCGGAGGCGGGTCGGCTCGCCGGCCGTTTCAAGGGGGACCTCCCGCTCCTCCGGTCGCGGGCCCGGGCCGCGCTCGACACGCTCGCGAAGGACCCCCGCGCCGACGCGTCGCGCCTCTTCGCCATCGGCTACTGCTTCGGCGGGACGACCGTCCTCGAGCTGGCCCGGAGCGGAGCGCCGGTCGCGGGCGTCGTCTCGTTCCACGGCGGCCTCGCGACGAAGGACGCCGCCGACGCGAAGAACGTGAAGGGGCGCGTCCTCGTCCTCCACGGCGCCGCCGACCCGTACGTTCCGCCGGCCGAGGTCGCCGCCTTCCAGAAGGAGATGGACGAGGCGAAAGTCGACTGGCAGATGGTCTTCTACGCGGGCGCGGTCCACTCCTTCACGAACCCGGCGGCGGGGTCGGACCCGGCGAAGGGGGCGGCGTACGACGCGAAGGCCGACCGCCGCTCCTGGGAGGCGATGAAGGCGTTCCTCTCCGAGGAGGGGAAGTAGCCCGACGGGACGAGGCGCGGCGTCCTCCGGCGGGCTACGATTCCCGCCGAGAAGCCATGACGCCGCGCCTTCGCACCGCCGCCCTCCTCCTTCCGCTCCTCGTCCTCCTCGCTCTCCCGGGAACGACCCTCGCCGACGAGGGGCAATGGCCGCCCGAGGCCCTCGCCACCCTCGGCGAGGCCCGCTGGGCGGAGCTCGCCGCGCGCGGGCTCGAGCTCGGCCCGACGGACCTCTGGGACGGGAAGGGGGGCGGCCTCCTGACGGCCGTCCTCGGCCTCGGCGGCTGCACCGGCGCTTTCGTCTCGGAAGAAGGGCTCTTCCTGACGAACCACCACTGCGCCTTCGGAGCGATCCAGCTCGCCTCGACCCCGGAGAAGAACTACCTCCGCGACGGCTTCGTCGCCCGGAGCCGCGCGGAGGAGGTGCCGGCGCGCGGCGGCGTCGGGCGGGTGAGGATCCTGACCCGCCTCGCCGACGTGACCGACCGGGTGCGCGGGCCGAAGAGCGCCTTCGCCCGGGCGAAGGACGACGCCGCCCGCGAGGCGGCGGTCGAGAGAGCCCGGAGCGAGATCGTCGCCGAGTGCGAGAAGCAGCCCGACCGACGCTGCGCCGTGGCGGCGTTCGAGGACGGCCGGACCTTCCGCCTCATGGAGCAGACCGAGTTCCGCGACGTCCGCCTCGTCTACGCCCCGCCGCGCGGCGTCGGCGACTTCGGCGGCGAGGTCGACAACTTCCGCTGGCCGAGGCACGCCGGGGACTTCACGCTCCTGCGCGTCTGGGCCGCCCCCGGAGGCGCGCCGGCCGCACACGCGCCGGAGAACGTCCCCTATCGGCCGAAGCGCTGGCTCCCGGTCTCGGCGAAGGGCGTCTCCGAAGGGGACGTCGTGATGATCGCCGGCTATCCCGGCCGGACGCAGCGCTACCTGACGCCGTCCACCGTCGAGAACCTCGAGCGGTGGTTCTACCCGCTTCGCTCGAGGACGTTCGCCGACCTGATCGCGATCCTTCAGGCGGAAGGGAAGACGGACCCCGACACCGCCCTGCGCGTCGCCGGAGCCGTGAAGGGATACGGGAACGGCGAGACGAACGCGCGCGGCCAGATCGAGGGGCTCGCCCGCAACGGCGTCGCCGCCCGCGCGCGGGAGGAGGCGAAGGAGCTCGAGGAGTTCCTCGCCGCCCGGAAGGACCTCCCGGCGGAGTGGACGGCCGCGCCGGCCGAGCTCGAGAAGGTCCTCGCGCGCGACCGCGAGGGGCAGGAGCGCCGCTTCTTCCTGGAGGAGATCGAACGCCTCTCCTCGTACCTTTCCTCGGCCCTCTCCGCGGTCCGGCGCGCCGACGAGCGGAGGAAGCCGGACCTCGAGCGCGAGCCGGGCTTCCAGGAGCGCGACCTCGACCGGGCCCGTCAGCAGGAGAAGGACCGCACGCTTTCTCTCGCGCCGGCCGCGACCCGGAAGG
>JAGOBQ010000278.1 GCA_017999215.1 Thermoanaerobaculia bacterium | reverse complement strand
GGCCGTCTGACGCCGCCTCGGTCCCGGGCGTCAACCTCCTCATCCAGGACGCGCTCTCCTCCCCCAAGGTGAACGAGTACGTCCTCGGCTTCGGCGGCACCATCCGGAAGATCAACTTCCGCACGGACATCGTCCGCCGCGAGTACAAGGACTTCTACTCCACCAAGCGCGACATGACGACGGGTCAGGTGACGAGCGACCTGGGTGACGAGTTCGACCTCGGCTACATCATCAACTCGAACGTCCCCGAGCGCGAGTACACGGGCCTTCACTCGTCCCTCGCCTGGCGGCACGGGAGCCTCAACCTCGCCGCCAACTGGACCTGGTCGCACATGATCGGCAACTTCGTCGGCGAGACGAGCGGCTCCGGCCCCGTCACCGCGGCGTTCGAGAGCTACCCCGAGTACCTCGACCTGAAGTGGAACGGACCGCGCGGCTCCCTCTCGCAGGACCAGCGGCACCGCGTCCGCCTCGTTGGTACGTACGACTTCCGTGTCGGGATGGTCGGGATCACCCCCGGCATCATCCAGTCGTGGGATACCGGCACGCCGTACGGCGCCGTCGGCAACATCAACATGGTGGATGACGAAACGAAGATTCCCTACGTGACGAACCCCGGCTACGTCCAGCCGCCCAGCCGCGTGGCCTACTATTACACGGCGCGCGACGCCTACCGGACCGACGACATCTGGAGGACGGACCTTTCCGTCAACCTCAGCGCGAACATCGGCAAGTTCGAGGTTTTCGTCCAGCCGCAGATCCTGAACGTCTTCAACGCGGACGGAGTCACGGCCGTCAACACGTCCGTCACGGCGAACGTCAAGACTTTCAACCCCTTCACCGAGCAGCCGGTCGAGGGCGTGAACTGGAGGAAGGGCGCCAACTTCGGCAAGCCGACGAGCGCCGCCAACTACCAGATCCCGCGCCGGTACTTTGTCTCCATGGGCATCCGCTTCTAGCGGAACGCCCCTTTCGGGTATCCCGGCCCCCCCGGCCTTCGGGCCGGGGGGGCCTTTTCTCGTCTCAGAGAGGGCCCCCTCGGGGCGGCGGGATATCCTCGAATGCGAATGAGAACGGAACCGATGAAGCGTCACCGGCTCAGTCCCGGCGTCCTCCTCCTCGCGGCCTCCGCGGTCTCGGTGGCCGCCTGCTCGCGCGGCGGCCCGGCCGTGCCCCACCTGCGGTTTCCGAAGGCTCCGATCGTCGTCGTCTCCGTCGACACGCTCCGCTCCGACCGCCTTCCGATGTACGGGCACCGCGGAGTCGAGACCCCTGCCCTCGACGCGTTCCGGAAGGACGCCGTCCTCTTCGACCGGGCCTACAGCCACGTGCCGCTCACCCTCCCGGCGCACGCGTCGCTCTTCACCGGCCTCGAACCGGGAGGGCACGGAGTCCTCGACAACGCGGGATACCGCCTCCCGGCCGGCGAGCCGACGCTCGCCGAGCTGCTGAAGGGGCACGGCTACGCGACGGGCGGGGCCGTCTCTGCGGCGGTCCTCGCCGGCGCGAGCGGCATCGGGAGGGGCTTCGACCTCTGGGAAGACAAAGTCGAGGCGCGGGGAGAGGTCTCGATGCTCGACTTCGTCGAGCGGCCGGGCGGGGAGACCGCCGCGCTCCTCGCCACGTGGATCCGGGAGCGGGCCGCTCAGCCGTTCTTCGCGTTCCTCCACACCTACGAGCCGCACGCGCCGTACGCCGCGCCGGAGCCGCACCGCTCGCGCTGGAGCGACCCGTACGACGCCGAGGTGGCCGCCTCGGACGAGATCGTCGGGACGTTCCTCGCGGAGCTGAAGCGCCTCGGCGTCTACGACCGGGCGATCGTCGTCTTCCTCTCCGACCACGGCGAGGGGCTCGGCGACCACGGCGAGCAGCAGCACGGCATCTTCCTCTACCGCGAGTCGATCCAGGTGCCGCTCCTGATGAAGCTTCCCGGTAACGCCCTCGCGGGGGGGACGGTGGCGGCTCCGGTCCAGCTGACCGACCTCTTCCCGACGCTCCTCGGCCTCGTGGGCGTCCCGAAGGCGCCGGAGAGGCCCGGAACCATGTCGCTCGCCGCGCTGGCGGGGGGCGCCCCGGCGCCCGACCGGCGCGTCTTCGCCGAGAACTACAGCCCGCGCATCCGGCTCGGCTGGAGCGAGCTGAGAGCCCTCGTCTCGGAGCGCTTCCACTACATCGAGGCGCCGACGCCGGAGCTCTACGACGTCGCGGCCGACCCGGCTCAGAAGACGAACCTCGCGCCCACGCGCCCCCCCGAGCTCCGATCGATGGTCGTCGAGACCGAGCGGCGCCGGACGCCGCTCCGCGCGCCGGAAGCGGTCGACGCCGAGGCGGCGAAGAAGCTCCAGGCCCTCGGCTACCTGACGGGGACGGCGCGGGACGACGGGGGCGCCCGCCCCGACCCGAAGGAGGCGATCGGCTCCCTCACCGCGCTCCAGGCGGCCACCCGGCTGCACGAGGCGGGGAGGAGCGCGGAGGCGCTTCCCCTCCTCCTGAAGGTCCTCGAGGCGAACCCGCGCCTCGTGGACGGTTGGGAGGTCCTCGCGAGCGCGTACGAGCGGCTCGGCCGGATGGACGAGGCTCTGGCCGCGCTGAAGAAGACCGTCGCCCTGTCGCCACCGGGGCGTTCGAACTACGTCGCCGACGTCGCCGCGCTCGCGCTCCGCTCCGGGCGGCTCGACGAGGCGCGAAGCCACGCGGAGCTCGCCCGGACGTTCGGCGAGCGGCGCGCCGACGTCGTCCTCGCGCGCGTCGCTCTGAGGGAGGGGAAGCTCGACGAGGCGCTCCGGATCGCGGACGAAGGGCTCGCGCGGACGGGCACGCCGCCGTCTGGCCTCCACGTCGCGAGGGCCGAGGTGCTCGGCCGGCGGGAACGCCTTCCTGAGGCCGAGCGGGAATACCGGGCCGAGCTCGAAGCGCATCCGAGAAGCGTCGAGGCGCTCTCCGGCCTCGCGATCCTCGCGGCGGTGAGCGGCGACCTCGCCGAGGCGGCGCGCCGCGCCGCGGCGATCCCCCGGACGGTCCCGACGCCGGACGGCTACGTGACCGCGATCGTCAGCCTCCGGAGCTTCGGCCGGCCCACGGAAGCGGCGGCGCTCCTCGCCGAGGCGAAGCGCTCGTTCCCGGGCGACTTCCGCCTCGCGCGCCTCGAGGCAGGCGCGAAAGCCGGGAGGGCGCGATGAAGCGCGCCGGCCTCCCCTCCGCGGCGCTCGCCCTCGCGGTCGTGTCGCTCCTCGCTCCGGCCTGCCGGCGTTCGGCGAAGCCGGAGGGCGAAGTCCGGAGCGTCCCCGGCGCGCCCGTCGTCCTGATCGTCGTCGACACGCTCCGCTCCGATCGACTCCCGTTCTACGGCTACGTCTCGGGCGTCACCCCCGCGCTCTCGGCGCTGCGCGAGGACTCCATCCTCTTCGAGAGCGCCTGGAGCCCGGTCCCGCTCACGCTTCCGGCGCACTCCTCGCTCTTCACGGGCGTCCTCCCCGGCGCCCACCGGGTCCTCGACAACGGCGGCTACCGGCTCGGGACGTCGCCTCCCACGCTCGCCGACCTCCTGAAGAGGGAAGGCTACGAGACGGGCGGGGCGGTCTCGTGCGTCGTCCTTTCGGGGAGCACGGGCATCGCCCGCGGCTTCGACCGCTGGGAAGACCGGATCGAGCCCTCGGAGCCGGGGCTCGCGGCGAACCGCGTCCAGAGGCCCGGTCGGGAGACGGTCGAGCGCCTCGAGGAGTGGCTCGGGGGCGTGAAGGGGGAGCGCTTCTTCGCGTTCCTCCACCTCTTCGAGCCGCACGCGCCGTACGAGGCGCCCGAACCGTACCGGAGCCGCTTCGCCGACCCGTACGACGCCGAGGTGGCCGCCGCCGACGCGGCGGTCGGCGTCTTCCTCGACGGACTGAAGCGCCGCGGCCTCTACGAGAAGTCGCTCGTCGTCTTTCTCTCCGACCACGGCGAGGGGCTCGGCGACCACGGCGAGGAGGAGCACGGCGTCTTCCTCTATCGCGAGGCGCTCCAGGTGCCGCTCCTCGTCAAGCTCCCGTCCGCGAAGGCGGGGGAGCGCCCGCCTCTCGCCGGGACGCGCGTGGAGACGCCCGTTCAGCTCCTCGACGTCCTCCCGACGGTGGCCGACGTCGTCGGTCTGCCGGGTTTCGTCCCGCCGCTGGGGACCGTCTCGCTCGCCCGGCTCGCCGCGGGCGGGGCCGCGCCCGAGCGCCGCCTCTTCGCCGAGACGTTCTACCCGAGGATCCGCTTCGGCTGGAGCGAGCTGCGTTCCGTCGTCGACGGGACGTGGCACTACGTCGACGCTCCCCGCCCCGAGCTCTACGACCTCGCGACCGACCCGGCGGAGACGAAGAACCGGATCGAGGAGAAGGCCGGCCCCGTGCGGGCGATGATGGCCGAGGCCGAGAGGCGGAGGAGCCCGTTCGTCGAGCCGTCGGCGGTGGACGAGGAGGAGGCGAAGAAGCTCGCCTCCCTCGGCTACGTGACGATGACGACGGCCGGCGGCGGCGCGCTCCCCGATCCGAAGGACGAGATCGGCACCCTGGAGCAGCTCAAGCGCGGCCTCGGCCTGCTGAAGGGGGGACGGACCGTCGAGAGCGTCGAGACGCTCCGAGTGCTCCTTCAGAGGAACCCGCGCCTCGTCGACGCCTGGGAAGCGTACGCGCAGGGGCTCGCCCGCCTCGGACGGACCGACGAGGCCGTGGCGGCGATTCGGAAGACGGTGGAGCTCTCGCCGGCCGACCGGACGAACTACCTCCTCTCCGTGGCGAACCTCTGCCTCCAGGTCGGTCGTCCCGACGAGGCGATCCGCCACGCCGACCTCGCGATCGCGCGCGGCGACACGGGCGGGCACGAGGTGAAGGCGCGGGCCCTCCTCGGGAAGGGCGACCTCGCCGGCGCCGAGGCGGAGGCGAAGCGCTCCCTCGAGACGGGGCCGGGAAGGAAGCGCTCCTGGCTCGTCCTCGCCGACGTCCTCGCGAGCGGCGGCCGCTTCGAGGAGGCCCTCGCGATGACGGAGAAGCTGCGGGAGACGGTCGGCGAGCGGGGGCTCGACGACCTCGCCGGCTACCGGTTCCTGCGCGGGAACCTCCTCGGCCGGCTCGGCCGGTGGGAGGAGGCGGAGGCGGAGGTCCTCGCGGAGACGCGCCGCTTCCCGGGCTACCTCCCGGCGTGGCAGACGCTCGTCCTCCTGCGGGCCAGCCGCGGGCGGGCTACCGAGGCGCGGAGCGCGGTCGACGAGATGATCGCCGCCGCCGAGGGGCCGGCCGCGTACGCCGCGGCCGCGGAGCTCCTGGAGAGGCTCGGCGACGCCGCCGGCGCGAGCCGCGTCCGGGCCGAGGCCGGATCGCGGGCCAGCGCCGCGCCGGGCGGAAGGAGGACGCCGTGAAGACCCGAGTCGTCGTACTCCTCGCTGCCGTCGCTCTGGCGGGCCCGGCCTGCCGCCGCTCCGCGGAGACGCCCGGCGGCGTCGGGACCTTCCCCGACGCTCCGGTCGTCCTCGTCTCCATCGACACGCTCCGCTCCGACCGGCTGCCGGCCTACGGCTGGGGAAAAGTCCGCACGCCGCACCTCGACCGGCTCGCCGCCGACTCCTGGCTCTTCGAGCAGGCCTTCGCGCCGACGCCGATGACGCTCCCGTCCCACACGTCGATGCTCGCCGGGACGATTCCTCCCGAGCACGGGGTGAGGAACAACTCCGGCTTCACGTTCCGCGGCGAGAGCCACCCGAGCCTCCCGAAGCTCCTGAAGGAGCAGGGTCGGCCCACGGGCGCGGCGGTCTCGGCGTGGGTCCTCCGGCGGGAGACGGGGATCGGCGCGCTGTTCGACGACTACGAGGACTCGGTCCCGACGGACCCCGGCGTCGCCACCGTGCGCTACCAGCGTCCCGGCGCCGCGACGCTCGCGTTCGCGAAGGAGTGGATCTCGGCGCGCGCCGGGCAGCCCTTCTTCTACTTCTTCCACATCTTCGAGCCGCACCTCCCGTACGAGCCGGCGGAGCGGTTCCTCGCGGAGTACGGCCCGACGT